>NZ_JBYSXG010000052.1:0-33145 GCF_058782005.1 Sphingomonas sp. FW306-1B-B10E | reverse complement strand
AACCTGCTGCGCTTCATCATCGCCCCCTCAATGACGGACTCTAGCTCAAACTGGCGGAGTTCCAGGGAAGCACGTCAGCTCCTTTATCCCGGCGGGCGGGAGCAGATGCTTGGAGTAACTAGCGATGCAAACCTTTGTGGTGAAGTCTGCTGCGGCGAACCAGCGGCATTTAGAGCGCAAAGCAGACGCGACTCGGGTCCATTGTCTCACCCGGTGCGTACTGCACCATGGGATCTCGCTGCGAGAGTTTGGAAAAATGTGGGGACGGTAGAAGTCGGCTTCAAAAATATCGTGTTATCTAAGATAGATCACGACAGTCCTGGGCTCCCTACCGCTCCGCTCATTTTTTGTGAGTTGCCGTCTACCGCGTGAGAACAAGATATAATCGGCACATCTGGTACGTAACGTAGATTTGAGATCCAGCGCCTGCGGCGGCAGCGGCATAGTGGTGACCCTCAGAAAGCGCCGCCGATCGCTGAAGTGCCGCCGGAAACGATAACAGCGCAGACGCCCAAAGAAAATCGTCAATAACATAAGGCAATATTCAAAATAATATAGTTGGCAACTGCTGCTCGCCTTCCTTGTTGAGTCAGACGATAAGGAGGTGCCGACATGTTCATGCACAACAAGCGTCTGCAATATACGGTTCGGGTCTCGGAGCCCAATCCCAGGTTAGCCTGCATGATGCTCGAGCAGTTCGGCGGCGCCGATGGCGAACTGGCCGCGGCGATGCGCTATTTCACGCAAGGGCTCGGGGAAGAGGATCCCGGCCGTCGCGACATGCTGCTCGACATCGCCACCGAGGAACTGAGTCATCTCGAGATCATCGGGACGATCGTGACGATGCTCAACAAGGGTGTACGGGCGCAACTGTCCGAGGCGCAGCAGGCCGAGGCCGATTTGTTCGCGATGGTCGGGCAAACCGGCACCAGCGCAAAGGAATCGATCCTGTTCGGCGGCGGTCCCGCGCTGATCGATTCGGCAGGGGTTCCGTGGACCGCCGCTTATGTAGATTCGCGCGCCGAGCCGACCGTGGACCTGCGTTCGAACATCGCCGCCGAGAGCCGAGCCAAGATCGTCTATGAGCGGCTGATCAACATCACCGACGATCCCGGCATCAAGGATGCGCTGGGGTTCCTGATGACGCGCGAGATCGCCCACCAGAAGTCGTTCGAGAAGGCGCTCTATTCGATCGAGAACAACTTTCCGCCGGGCAAGCTGCCGGGCGTCGAGCAATATGCCAGCGTCTATGTCAACGCATCGCAGGGCGAGGGCGACATGGAAGGCCCGTGGAACTCGGGCGAGCAGTGGGAGCGGATCGACGACCTCAAACAGGCCATGCCGATCGACGGCGGCGACGGCCACGCCACGGTCAAGCTGGCTGGTGACGATCAGGCCGCGCTCGAGCAGATGATGCTTCGCAACCAGTCCGATCCGACCTCCGATCCCACCACGGGCGCCGATCTCGGTGCCGGGCCCGGCGCCGGCAAGACCAAGCAGGTCGAACCCGCCCTGCTGGACTGACCCGGCGCGTTAAGGCGCCGGTACCGCTTGCCACGTCGTTGGCCGTCGAGCGATCGGACAATCCGTCCCGTCGTCCGGCGGCCAATGCGCGTTCAGCCCAGCTGCTCTCCTGCGGAATAGATTTCCTATTATTCGAATAGGAATTACCTTGTTCACCGTCGCTCGAGCTTCACTAGACATCGGGCCAGCCGCGAAAGCGGACCCGGCCAGACGCCCAAGCACAGGAGACGACGATGTCGCTCAAGCTGTTCGATACCATTCCGGACTTCACGCAGGAATCGACCGAAGGTCCGCTCAATTTCTACGACTGGGCTGGGAGCAGCTGGGTCGTCCTGTTCTCGCACCCCAAGGATTTTACTCCGGTGTGCACCACCGAGCTCGGCGCGGTCGCCAAGCGCAAGTCCGAATTCGACCGGCGCGGCGTCAAGGTGATCGGCCTCTCGGTCGATCCCGTCGACCAGCATCTGCGCTGGGCCGGCGATATCGAGCGCACCCAGGGCGCCGCGCTCAACTTCCCGCTGATCGCCGATGTCGACCGCCGCGTCGCGACCCTGCTCGACCTTATCCACCCCAATGCGTCGGACACCGCAACGGTGCGCAGCGTCTTCGTGATCGACCCCGCCAAGCGTGTCCGCCTGACGCTGACCTATCCCGCATCGACCGGGCGCAATTTCGACGAGATATTGCGCGTGATCGATAGTCTCCAACTCACCGACGGCCACAAGGTCGCGACGCCCGCCGACTGGCAGCAGGGCGACGACGTCATCGTGCTCCCGTCGATCGGCTCTGAGGAGGCACGCGTCTTGTTTCCCGCCGGCTGGACCGAGCACACGCCGTATCTGCGCACCGTGGCGCAGCCCGTGGGCTGACCGCGATGCCGGCGCCTCTCGCCGTATCGCCGCTCGAGGCGGAGATCGCCCAGGCGGTCTCCGGGCTCAATGCGGCACGCATAGCGTGGCGGCAGGGCCAGGCCGGGGATCATGACGTCTCGCGCTTTCCCTCGCCGATCGAGCTCGGCCAGGTAGTCGAGCACCTCGCTGCGGCGCTCTATCCGGTGCGGTTGGGAGGATTTCGCGGCGGTGCGGCGCGCGAGGACGATTTCGTCGCCGAGCAGCTCGGCCTCGGCCTCGCGATCCTCCGCGACCAGATCGCGCGCGAAATCGATTACTGGCAGGGCTGGTCCGACGCGCGGTTCGAGGAGGAGCAGCCCGACACGATCGTCCGGCTGTTCGCCGCCACGCTTCCCGAGATCCGCGCGCTGATCGACAGCGACATCGAAGCCGCATTCGTCGGCGATCCCGCCGCGCGCACTGCCGACGAGATCCTGATCAGCTATCCCGGCGCGCTTGCGATCCTGCATTATCGCATCGCGCACCAGCTCTTCGCGCTCGGCGCGGCGATCGTCGCCCGCCTGATTTCGGAGCTTGCCAATGCCCGCACCGGCATCGACATTCACCCGGGCGCGACGATCGGACCGCGTTTCTTCATCGATCACGGGACCGGGGTGGTGATCGGCGAGACCGCCATAATCGGTGCCAATGTGCGGCTCTACCAGCACGTCACGCTCGGCGCGCGCAGCCCGCTGGGGCTGGCCAGCATCGGCCCGCGCGATCGCTTCGCCCGGCACCCGATCGTCGAGGACGACGTGATCATCTATGCCGGCGCGACGATCCTCGGCCGAGTCACGATCGGGCGGGGCAGCACGATCGGCGGCAATGTCTGGCTGCTCAGCGACGTGCCCGGGGGCAGCGTCGTGGTCCAGCCCGAAGCGGTGACGCTCGATGCCGCGACGGCACGCGAAGTGACCGCTGAGCTCCGGGTCGCACGCGCATGACCTTTCCGTTCATCCGTCGGCTGGCTCCGGCACCGGTCAAGCCGCTGATCGGTGTGCTCTGCTGCAATGAGGTCGCCGAGCGTCCGATCCAGGCGGTGGCCAGCCGTTTCATCGAACCGCTCAGCCGGATCTCTGGGGCGACGGTGCTGCTCGTGCCGGCGCTGGCCGATACGCTCGACGCGGCGGCGCTGGCCGGGCGGCTCGACGGGTTGCTTCTCACTGGCTCGCGCTCGAACGTCGCGCCGGCACGTTACGGCTGCCCCGGCGACGGCGCCCGGGCGGACCTCGAGCGTGACGAAGTGGCACTGGCGCTCAGCGCCGCGATGATCGAGCGGGGCCGGCCGGTGTTCGGGATCTGCCGCGGGCTGCAGGAACTCAACGTGCTGTTCGGCGGGACGCTGACCTGCGCCTCGGGTCATCAACGTGCCGATGTTCCGTTCGAGGCGCTGTTCGAGCACGAGCATGACGTGACGTTGTCGGCGGGCGGCCTGCTCGCCTCCTCGACGGGGCGCGACCGACTTACCGTCAACTCGGTGCACGAGCAGGGCATCGGCCGGCTCGGCGCCGGGCTGCAGGTCGAGGCGGTTGCGGCCGAGGACGGGCTCGTCGAGGCATTCTCGGCAGAACCATGCGGGGCGCCGGTGCTGGCGGTGCAATGGCATCCCGAATGGGACGCGGCGTCGCGTCCCGAAGGCCGCGCCTTTTTTCGGATCGTCGGCGAGGCGCTCCATATCGGCAGCGACGCGAATGCCTTCGCGCCGGCGATGCGCATCGGGCACTAACCGACCGGCGCATCCGCGATAGGGCGAAGTGCCCCCGCCCTCCGCACATCTCCCTTGTTGCCTTGCAACAGGCTTTCCCCCATCACCGCGCCCTCGGAGGAAGCGCACTTGGCCAGCCGCGCCGCGACATCTTTGTTCGACGCCGCCACCATCGCAGACCGATGGATTGCCGATTATTGCGCGCATGTCCCCGACAGCGACGTGCTCTGCGCGGCCGGCGGCGACCCGGCCTGGACCGCCTTGTTCGAAGAGCTCGCCACACTCTACGGCGAAGGACTCGGCAGCGCGCGCGAACGCGCGCAGCGCCACGCCGAGGATATCGGCACGGGCTTTCGTATCATCGACGAAGGCGAGGAACGCCCCTGGCCGCTCTCGCCGGTGCCGCTGCTGATCGACAAGGCGGAATGGGACGGCATCGCCGCTGGGATCGTCCAGCGCGCCGACCTGCTCGAAGCGGTGCTCCACGATCTCTATGGCGAAGGGCGCCTGGTCAGCGACGGGCATGTCCCTGCCGCTTTGGTCACCGGCAGCCCGTTCTTCCTGCGGCCGCTTGCCCGGCTCGACCCGCCGGGAGGGCATCACCTCCAGTTCGTCGCGGCCGATCTCTGCCGTGGACCCGATGGCGCCTGGCGCGTGCTCGCCGATCACCTCCGCGCGCCCGCGGGGGCCGGCTATGCGCTGGAGAACCGGCTGGCGATGGCGCGCACGCTCGGCGAGCTGCCCGGGCGGCTCAACATCGAGCGCCACGCGCCGTTCTTCGCCGCCTTCCGCGAAGGGCTGGCCGCCGCCTGCCGTCGCGCCGAGCCGCGTATCGCGTTGCTGACCCCCGGAAGGCTCAATCCGAGCTATCCGGAACAGGCGCATCTCGCGCGCTATCTCGGCTTCCTGCTCGTCGAGGGCGCCGATCTCGCGGTGCTCGACGACAAGCTCTATGTCCGCACCATCGCCGGGCTCAAGCGCGTCGACGCCCTGTGGCACCGGCTCGATCCGCGGCTGCTCGATCCCCTCGCGCTCGATTCGCACTCGACGATCGGCGTTGCCGGCGCGATCGACGCGATGGCGGCGGGCAATGTCGTCATTGCCAACGCGCCCGGCGTCGGGCTGCTCGAATCGCCCGCGTTCGCCGCATTCCTGCCCAAGCTCGCCGAAGTCGTGACGGGGGCGCCGCTCGCGCTCCCCAATATCGCAACCTGGTGGTGCGGACAGGATGCCGAGCGCGTTCACGTCACCGCAAATCTCGGTTCACTGCTCGTCGCACCTGCCTTCGGTGTGGCGCCGCTCGGATTGCCCGGCGGCAAGCCGGTGCTCGGCACGGCGCTCGACGGCGATGCCCGCGCCGCATTGCTTGAAGACATGGCGCGCAGGCCCGAGGATTATGTCGGTCAGGAAGTGGTGCGGCTCTCGACGATGCCGGCGGTGGCCGAGGACGCGCTTGCGCCGCGCCCGTTCACCTTGCGCGTCTTCGCGGCGCGCGACGGCGACGGGCACTGGACCGTGCTCCCGGGCGGCTTCGCGCGGATCGGCGAGCATCCCGATCCGCGGGCCGCGTTGATGGGCGAGGGGATGTGGTCGGCCGATGTTTGCGTCCACGGTGCCGAGCCGGTCGCGCCGGTGTCGCTGCTGCCTTCCGACGATACCACCCAGTTGCGGCGCAATCCGGGGACCTTGCCCAGCCGCGTCGCCGACAATCTCTACTGGCTCGGCCGCTACCTCGAGCGCGGCGAGGCACTGCTCGGGCTGCTGCGCGTGCTGCTCGGCCATTCGATCAGCGCCGACACCGGCGCCGCGCTCGCCGCCGAAACCGTTGCGCGGCTGATCCGGCGCGTGGTCTTCGCTGGGGCGGCACCAGAACCGCGCGGCATCAAGCGCGCCGACCTCACCCAGCTCGCGCGTACCGCGCTCGAAGGCGAGGACGGGTGGAACAGCGTTCGCGCGATCAATCGCCAGGCGCGATCGATCGGCGCGGTATCGCGCGAGCGGCTCTCTGCGGACATGATCCGCCTGCTCGACGCGCCTTTCCCGCAGCGCGGCGGCTTGCTCGACAAGGCCGGGTCGCTCCAGCGCCGCTATTCGGCGCTCAATGGGCTCGCCAGCGAGCATATGACGCGCACCGAATCGTGGCGCTTCCACGATATCGGGCGGCGGATCGAGCGTGCCTTGGCGGCGATCGGATCGATCCGCACCTTCGGCGGTCCCGATGCGACGAGCGACGATTTGTCGACGTTGCTCGATCTGATGGACAGCCAGATCAGCTATCGCCAGCGTTATTTGACCGGCATGGCGCGGATCCCCGTGCTCGATCTGGTCACGCTCGATCCCAACAATCCGCGCGCGCTGGCCTTTCAGGTCGCCGCGATCTCGGCGCACCTCAACAAGCTGCCTTTGCTCTCCGACGACGGCCTTGCTGAGCCCCAGCAGGAACAGGCGCGGGCGATCGCGGCGCTGCTCGTGACGACAAACGCTACGCGCCTCGACGACGCGTTGCTCGCCGATCTCGAAGCGCGGCTCACCCAGCTCTCGGCGGCGATCGCGCGGCGCTATTTCCTGCACGGCGCCGAGCCGCTGCGCGCCGCCGGCCTCGTCCTGGCCTGATCCGGTGCTGTACCAGATCCGGCACGTGACGCGCTTCGCTTATGCCGAGCCCGCGGCGTTCGCGCGCAACAACCTCCGGCTCAAGCCGATAATCTGGTCGGGCCAGAGCCTAGAGGAGCACGCGCTGGTCATCGAGCCGCAAGGCAAGGTTTTCGCGACGCGCGCCGAGGCGGGGCTGGCCAATGTCGTGCGGCTGGTGGTCGAGCAGCCGGCGCGGACGCTCACCATCGAGAGCCGCGCCCGCGTCCGCGTCGAGCGGCCGATCCCCATTTTTTCCCCTAGCGATCCCAGCCTGGCCGAGATCGCCGAATGGGCGCGGGCGAGCCGCGACGCCTCGCCCGCCGGGCCCGCGGCGTATCTATTTCCCTCCCCGCGCATCCCGCTCGATCGCGACATCGCCGCCTGGTGCGCCGCCGAGCTCGATCCGGGCCGCGGCGTGCTCGAAGCCGCGCTCGCGCTCGCGCTGCGGATCCAGCGCGAATTCGCCTTCGATCCCACCGCCACCCTGGTGGATACGCCGCCGGGAGACGCCTTTCGCAAGCGTGGCGGCGTCTGCCAGGATTTCGCGCAGATCATGATCTCCGGGCTGCGCGCGGCCGGGCTGCCCGCGGCCTATGTCTCGGGTTACATCCGGACCCTGCCGCCGCCGGGGCAGCACCGCCTCGTCGGCGCCGATGCGACCCATGCCTGGGTGCTGATATGGGCGGGACCGCGGCTCGGCTGGGTCGGCGTAGATCCGACCAACGGCATCTGGATGGCCGAGGATCACATCGTCGTCGCGATCGGCCGCGACTATGCCGACGTAGCGCCGATCGACGGGATCGTGCTCGGCTGGGGGGCGCAGGAGATGCATGTCTCGGTCGATGTCGAGCCCCTCGAATCCGCCTCGCTCTGAGACGGGCTTGCGCAAAGCGACCACCGCGCCGATGTTCGCCCACGAAAAGCTCCTGTAAGGGGCGCTCCACATTGGTGATTTCGAACGGGGATTTTAGTGGCCGATCCGTATGCAACTCTGGGCGTGGCGCGGGGCGCAAGCGAGGCCGACATCAAGAAGGCCTATCGCAAGCTCGCCAAGGAGCTGCACCCCGACCGCAACAAGGACAATCCCAAGGCGTCCGAGAAGTTCAGCCAGGTTACCTCGGCCTATGACCTGCTGAGCGACAAGGACAAGCGCGCGCGCTTCGACCGCGGCGAGATCGACGGCGACGGCAATCCGATGTCGCCGTTCGGCTTCGGCGGCGGCGGACAGCAAGCGGGTTTCCGGCCGGGCGGCAGCGGCGGCTTCGACTTCGGTGGCGAATCGAGCGATATCGGCGACATCTTTGAGGGGCTGTTCGGCGGCGGTGCGCGCCGCGGCGGCGGCGGTTTCAGCGGCGGCTTCGGCGGGTTCGGACGCAAGGCCGCGGCAAAGGGCGCCAATGTCGCCTATCGCCTTGCGGTCGCGTTCGAGGACGCGGCGACGCTCGCGCCGCAGCGGATCACGCTGCGCGACGGCAAGTCGATCGACCTCAAGCTGCCCGCCGGGGTCGAGACCGGCACGCAGATGCGGCTCGCCGGCAAGGGCGAGGAAGGACCCGGCGGGTTCGGCGACGCGATCGTCACGATCGATGTCCAGCCGCATCGCTTCTACGAGCGCGTCGGCGACGATATCCGGCTCGATCTGCCGGTTAGCCTGTCCGAAGCGGTGCTCGGCGCCGAGGTCCGCGTGCCGACGCCCGACGGCGCCGTGATGCTCAAGGTCCCCAAGGGATCTACCTCAGGCAAGGTGCTGCGCCTCAAGGGCCGGGGCTTCCATCGCAAGGCCGGCGGGCGGGGCGATCTGTTGGTTACCTTGATGGTCGATCTACCTGTCGACGACGATGCGCTGGTCGAGTTCGTGCAGGGTTGGCAGGACAAGGGGAACCCGCGGGGCCGCATGGGCGTCTGAGCCTCTGTGAAGACAGGGGAATCGTCGGACGCCGCTGAGGCGAAGCCGGGGCTGGGCGCTCGCATCGTCGCCTTGCTCAGTCGCGTGGGCGTCAGGCCGCGCTTCTTTTACGTGGTCAAGCGCGTGGCGGTGGACACTTTCAACGAAGGGTTCACCTACGCCGGCAACCTTGCCTATCTCTCGCTGGTCACGCTCTTCCCGTTCGTGATCGTCGCGGCGGCGATCGCCCAATTGGTCGGGCGGAGCAGCGAAGGCATCCGCACGCTCGAGGCGTTCCTCCAGACCGTGCCGCCCGACGTCGCCGAGGTGCTCCGCAAGCCGGCCGCCGACGTGCTCCAGGCGCGCACCGGCAACCTCTTGCTCTTCGGCGGCCTCGTCGGGCTGTGGACCACGGCGGGCTTCATCGAGACGCTGCGCGGCATCCTGCGCCAGGCGTACGGCGTGCGTTCGAGCACACCGTTCTGGCGCTATCGGCTCGGGGCGATCGGAATGATCGTCGCCTCGGTGATCCTCGCCATGGCGGCGTTCAGCTTCCAGGTGATCCTGACCGGCGTCGAGCAGTTTCTCTACAAATTGCTGCCCTGGGCCTCGAACGCGCAGACGATCGTCGCCTTCACCAAGTTCGCGCCGGCGCTCGCACTCTTCGGCGCGCTCTACATCCTGTTCTATTCGCTCACCCCCAGCAAATTCCGCCATTCGAAATGTCCGAAATGGCCGGGCGCGCTATTCACTACCCTGTGGTGGCTGTTCGTCACGGCGATGCTGCCCTGGATGCTGAGCAATCTCGGCAGCTACGATCTCACTTATGGCAGCCTCGCCGGGGTGATGATCGCGCTGATCTTCTTCTATCTGATCGGACTCGGCATGGTCGCAGGCGCCGAACTCAACGCCGCCCTAGCCGAAACCCCTTCGGACGGGCTAGAGGAGGCGCGCCAGAAGGAGGACAGTGCGTCGTGACGGGATTGATGCAGGGCAAGCGCGGGCTGATCATGGGACTTGCGAACGATCGTTCGCTGGCATGGGGAATCGCCCAGAAGCTGCGGGAACAGGGTGCCGAGCTTGCGTTCAGCTATCAGGGCGACGCGCTCGAGAAGCGCGTGCGTCCGCTCGCCGAACAGCTGGGCAGCGACTTCCTGATCGACTGCGACGTCTCCGACATGGCCGATCTCGACAAGACCTTCGCGACCTTGGCCGAGCGCTGGCCGACGATCGATTTCGTCGTCCACGCGATCGGTTTCTCGGACAAGAACGAGCTGCGCGGCGGCTATGTCGACACCAGCCTCGACAATTTCCTGATGACGATGAACATCAGCGTCTATTCGTTCGTCGCAGTCTGCAAGCGCGCCGCCGCGATGATGCCGAACGGCGGATCGCTGCTGACGCTCAGCTATTACGGCGCCGAGAAGGTGATCCCGCACTACAACGTCATGGGCGTCGCCAAGGCCGCGCTGGAGACCAGCGTCCAGTATCTCGCAGTCGATCTCGGCCGCGACAATATCCGCGTCAACGCGATCTCGGCGGGGCCGATCAAGACGCTGGCCGCGTCGGGGATCGGCGACTTCCGCCTGATCCTCAAATGGAACGAGCTCAATTCGCCGCTCAAGCGCAACGTCACGATCGAGGATGTCGGCGGGGCGGGACTGTATCTGCTGTCCGATCTGTCGAGCGGCGTCACCGGGGAGACGCATCACGTCGATGCGGGCTACAACGTCATCGGAATGAAGGCAGAGGACGCGCCGGATATCGCTCTGGTCTAACCACGATGCCGGTCGTTTTCCGAGAACGCGGCCATCGCTTTCATTTCTACTCGAACGAAGGCGATCCGCGCGAGCCGGTGCATATCCACGTCAGTAAGGACGATGCCGACGCCAAGCTGTGGCTTTATCCGGAGGTGGAGATTGCCTATAATAACGGCTTCGATGCGCGGACGCAGCGCTGGCTCATCTCGGTCGTCGAGGCACGGAAGCGGGAAATCGAGGACGCTTGGCATGACTATTTCGCCTAAGGCCATTGGCGTTGACTTCGACGAAGATCAGATGTGGGTGCGGCTGGAAGATGGGCGTACGTTGGGGATCCCACTCGCTTGGTTCCCGCGCTTGCTCAAAGGGTCTTCCGCTGCCCGTAACGCGGTAAGCATCAGTCCGAGCGGACTGCATTGGGATGATCTGGACGAGGATATTTCCATCGCCGGATTGCTGGCTGGTCGAGGCGACGTAACTCGGACGCCGCGCCGCGCCGCATGAGCTTCAACACCTTCGGACGCGTTTTCCGCTTCACCACCTGGGGCGAGAGCCATGGCCCGGCGCTGGGTGCGGTGGTCGATGGCTGCCCGCCGGGGCTGGCGCTGAGCGAAGCCGATATCCAGCCTTTCCTCGACAAGCGCCGGCCCGGCCAGTCACGGTTCACGACGCAGCGGCAGGAACCCGATCAGGTGCGGATCCTCTCGGGCGTGTTCGAGGGGCGTACCACCGGCACGCCGATCAGCCTGATGATCGAGAATGTCGACCAACGCTCGAAGGATTATTCCGAAGTCGCGGTCGCCTATCGCCCCGGCCATGCCGACTACGCCTATGACCAGAAATACGGCTTTCGCGACTATCGCGGCGGCGGGCGCAGCTCGGCGCGAGAGACCGCAGCACGAGTCGCTGCCGGCGCGGTCGCGCGGCTCGTCCTTCCTGACGTGAAGATCCGCGCCTGGGTGGAGGCGATCGGCGGCGACGCGATTGACCCGGACAATTTCGACGCAGCCGAAATCGACAACAACCCTTTCTTCTGCCCCGACGCGACTGCGGCGGCGCGTTGGGAGAAACTCGTCGACGATGCCCGCAAGGCGGGCTCATCGCTCGGCGCGGTGGTGGCGTGCGAGGCGACAGGGGTTCCCCCGGGCTGGGGCGCACCGCTCTACGCCAAGCTCGACAGCGAGCTTGCCGCGGCGTGCATGTCGATCAACGCCGTGAAGGGAGTAGAGATCGGCGACGGGTTCGCCGCAGCGACGCTCACCGGCGAGCAGAATGCCGATGCGATGCGTCCCGGCAGCGACGGCGTGGAGTTCCTCGCCAACCATGCCGGCGGCATCGCGGGCGGAATCTCGACCGGGCAGCCGGTGCTCGTCCGCGTCGCATTCAAGCCGACCAGCTCGATCCTAACGCCGGTGGAGACCGTCGATCGCGAAGGCCAGGCGACCGAGATTCGCACCAAGGGGCGTCACGATCCGTGCGTCGGCATCCGCGGCGCGCCGGTGGTCGAGGCAATGATGGCGCTGGTGCTTGCCGATCAAAAATTGTTGCACAGGGCGCAGTGCGGCTGATCCCGCGATAGCGTCGCCTCGGGGTTCATCGGTTTCCTCGCAGCGGCGAAGCGACCGCGCCGGACGCAACCATGCGCACGACGGAGCCGTTCATTTCCTGCCAATTCGGTCAATTTGCAGGAGTATATAACATGCGTAAGCTTACCTTGTTCCTTGCCGGTGCCATGCTGATCCCGACCGTCGCGATCGCGCAATCGACGCCGCAATCGAGCGACAGCACCCAGAGCCACCAGAAGCACAAGAAGGATAAGAAGAGCGACGACGCGAGCGCGGACACTACCACGTCGTCGCCCGACAGCGGCACCACCGGCAGCGGCACAACTGAGCCGGCGCCCGACACTTCGGCGCCGACGAGCGACCCGAGCGCCAGCACCACGACCCCGACCACGCCGCCGGAAGCGCCCGCTCCGA
Source organism: Sphingomonas sp. FW306-1B-B10E (assembly GCF_058782005.1). Lineage (NCBI taxonomy): Bacteria > Pseudomonadati > Pseudomonadota > Alphaproteobacteria > Sphingomonadales > Sphingomonadaceae > Sphingomonas > Sphingomonas sp. FW306-1B-B10E. Next base: position 20,768 of record NZ_JBYSXG010000052.1, on the reverse strand, counting down.
CGCCGCAGCGCTAACTGAGATTGAGGCTCCGGCGGCAGCGCCGCCGGGGCTCAGTCCGCGAACGGATCGCGGACGAGAATCGTGTCCTCGCGCTCAGGGCTGGTCGACACCAAAGCCACCGGGCATTGGATCAGTTCTTCGATCCGCCGGATATATTTGATCGCAGCGGCTGGAAGCTCGGCCCAGCTGCGCGCGCCCGCCGTCGACTCGGACCAGCCGGGCATTGTCTCGTAGACGGGCTCGATCGCAGCCTGATCCTGGGCGTTCGCCGGATAATAATCGAGCGTCTCGCCGCGCAGCGTATAGCCCGTGCAGATCGCGACTTCTTCGAAGCCGTCGAGCACGTCGATCTTGGTCAGCGCGATCCCCGTAATTCCCGATACCGCAGCCGACTGGCGCAGCAGCACTGCGTCGAGCCAGCCGCAGCGGCGCTTGCGCCCGGTCACGGTGCCGAACTCGTGCCCGCGCGTGCCGAGCCGTTCGCCCACGTCATTGTCCTGCTCGCTCGGGAAGGGGCCCGAGCCGACGCGCGTGGTGTACGCCTTGGCGATCCCCAGCACGAATCCGACGGCGCTCGGCCCGAGGCCCGAACCCGCTGCGGCAGTACCCGCCACGGTGTTCGAGGAGGTGACGAACGGATAGGTGCCGTGGTCGATGTCGAGCAGCACGCCCTGCGCCCCTTCGAACAGGATGCGGCGGCCGCGACCGCGCGCTTCGTTGAGCATCCGCCAGACCGGCTGGGCGAAGGGGAGGACGAAGCCGGCGATCGCGCGCAGCTCTGCGATCAGCGCGTCGCGGTCGATCGCGGGCTCGCTGAAGCCGGCGCGGAGCGCGTCGTGATGCGCCAGAAGCCGATCGAGCTGCGGCCCGAGCTCGTCGAGATGCGCCAGGTCGCAGACGCGGATCGCGCGGCGACCGACCTTGTCCTCATAGGCCGGCCCGATGCCGCGCCGCGTGGTGCCGATCTTGCCCGCGCCGCTGGCATCCTCGCGCAGCGCATCGAGATCGCGGTGAAACGGCAGGATCAGCGGGCAGGTGTCGGCGATCTTGAGCGTGCCGGGGGTGATTTCGATGCCCTGGTCGCGGAGCTTCTCGACCTCGGACTTGAGGTGCCAGGGATCGAGTACGACGCCATTGCCGATCACGCTCGGCGTGCCGCGGACGATGCCCGAGGGAAGCAGCGAGAGCTTGTAGACATTCTCGCCGACGACGAGGGTGTGGCCGGCATTGTGTCCGCCCTGGAAGCGCACGACGACGTCGGCGCGCTCGGCGAGCCAGTCGACGATCTTGCCCTTGCCCTCGTCACCCCATTGGGCGCCGATCACTGCGACATTTGCCATGAATACACGTCTCCGCCTGCCGGGGCGGACCCTGGCCGCCCTTCGACAGGACTCGGCGACCGGGCGGTGCTGGGGCCGAGGTCGCGCCCCGAAGCCGCGGCGCCAATGACCCCAGGCGGGGCCTGCGTCAACCCTCTTTGGGTTCGTCGAGCGCGGCGCGCACCCGGCGCGCGAGCCGATCGATGTCGAACGGCTTGGTGAGGATCGTATCGTCGAGTCCGGCAATGTCGGGGGTGTAGCCGCTGGTCAGCAGGATCTTGAGCTCGGGAAGCCGTTCGCGCGCGCGGCGGGCGAGTTCGCGGCCGCTCATCTCGGGCATCACCACATCGGTGAACAGGAGCGAGACGCGCACGCCGCCTTCGATCAGACGGAGCGCCTCGGCACCGTCGGCGGCCGCGACGACGTCGTAGCCGAGCTCGCGCAGTGCCTCGACCGAATAGCTGCGTACGCGCTCCTCGTCCTCGACGACGAGCACCGTCTCGCCAGGCCGGGCGCGCTCGGCGTCGGCGACGTCGCCCGCCCGCGTAGCGGTATCGATCTCGCCGTGATAGACCGGGAGATACAGGCTGACGCGTGTGCCCTCGCCGGGCGCGGTCTCGATCCGCACCGTCCCGCCCGATTGCTGGGCGAAGCCGAACACTTGGCTGAGCCCCAAGCCAGTGCCCTTACCGACACCCTTGGTGGTGAAGAACGGATCGAAGGCGCGCGCGGCGACTTCGGGCGGCATCCCAGAACCGGTATCGCGCACGCAGATCGCAACATAGTCGCCGGGCTCGACGCCGAGCGCTTGCGCTTCGTCGCCGGCCGCGGCGACAAAAGCGGTCTCGATCGTCAGCCTGCCGCCGCCGGGCATCGCGTCGCGCCCGTTGACGCACAGATTGAGAATCGCATTTTCGAGCTGATTAGGATCGGCGAGCGCCGGGCGGAGCCCGCCGGCCAGCCGGGTCTCCACCGCAACCGCTTCGCCGAGCGTGCGGACGAGCAATTCGAGCATACCCTCGACCATGGCATTGGCGTCGACGGCGCTCGCGGCAAGCGGCTGCTGCCGCGAGAAAGCGAGCAGCCGCTGGGTGAGCGCTGCGGCGCGGGTGGCGCCGTCGCGCGCGGCAACCAGGTAACGATCGATGTCGGTGCGGCCCTGGGCGATCCGCCGTTCCAGCAGATCGAGCGCGCCGATCACCACCGCCAGCATGTTGTTGAAGTCGTGCGCAATGCCGCCGGTCAATTGGCCGACCGCCTCCATCTTCTGCGCCTGGCGGAGCTGCTGCTCGGCCTGCATCAATTGCTCGGTGCGCTGATGGACCGCTGCCTCGAGCTCCTCCCGCGAGCGCGCCAGCACTTCGCGCGCGTCGACGATCTCCTGGATATCGGTGCAGGTGCCGAACCATCGAATGATCCGCCCAGCGTCGTCGCGCACCGGCTGCGCACGACCGAGGACCCAACGATATTGGCCGCTATGATGCCGCAACCGATATTCGATATGATAGGGCTCGCCGGTTGCGAGGCAGTGGCTCCACAGCGCCCATGCACGCTCCTGGTCGTCGGGGTGGAACATGTTCGCCCAGCCTTCGCCATCGGTAGAGCCGTAGGGCGTACCGGTGAATTCGTACCAGCGGTCGTTGTAATAATCGTGATAGCCGTCTGGCCGGGTCGACCACACCATCGGATCGATCGAGTTGGCGATCGCTCGGAATTTCTCCTCGCTCTCGCGCAGCGCCACCAGCGCGCCGGCCCGCTCGACCGCGTCCCACGACATTTCGGCGATCGCCTCGATGAACGCGATCTCGTCGGGCAGCCAGCGGCGCGGCTCGGCCTGGTTGACGAACATCGTCGCGACCCATTCGCCGCCGCGCAGCAGCGGCACGCCGATCGCCGCCCCAGCCCGGCGCGAGATATCGCTGTCGTCGGCGAGTTCGCGATGCGTATCGTGGAGGATCAGCGTGCGCCCGGTGCGATAGCCTTCGATCGCGTCGGCGCCGATGCCCCGTACGGCGATCGTACCCTCGAGCAGGGGCAGCGCCCCACGGCTCGCCGAGCCCGCAAAGGCGATCGTCTCGCCGCCTATCACGCGGTAGAAGCCGACCCGGCTGGCAGCCAGTTGGTCGACCAGCGCCTCGGCGGTCGCGCCCATGATCGCCTCGGGCGTATCGAGCAGGCGCTGGGTCTCGGCGAGCGCGTAGACGAAGGACTGCGTCTCGTTCGCCTCGCGAAGCTCCTCCGCCGCGGCACGCGCGGCTTCCTCGGCGCGCTTGCGCTCGGTGATGTCGAAGCTCACGCCGGGGAAGCGGAGCGGATTGCCGTTTGAATCGAGGAACGGCTTGCCCTGCGCCGCGACCCAACGGATCGCGCCGTCGCTCTGGATGAGGCGATATTCCTGGGAGAGATGCGTGCCGTGGGCGAGCGACGCCGCAATAGCAGCCTCCAATGCCGGGAGGTCCTCGGGATGGACGTTGACGAAAAACGCCTGGATCGGCGCGCCGACGCCTTCGAGCGCCTCGTCGACGCCGTAAAGCCGCAGGAAACGCAGGTCCGCGGTCACGCAATTTTCGGGGACGTCCCACACCCAGGTGCCGATCCCGATCGATGAATCGAGCGCGAGCTGGAGCCGTTCCTCGCTGGCGCGCAGCGCAGCCTCGGCGGTCGCGCGCTCGGTTACGTCGTTGGCGAGGACGAAGATATCGGTGGTCTCGCCACCGATGTCCTTGATCGGCTGATAGACGAAGTCGAGCATGCGCGGCTCGGTCTCCTCTCCGGCCGTGCGCTGCAGCCGGATCGGCACTGCACTGGCGCGGTAAGGGGTGCCGCTGCGGAACACCTGGTCGAGCAGGTTGACGAAGCCCTGCTCGACCACCTCGGGAAGCGCCTCGGCGACCGACAGACCGATCACCTCACGGCCGCCGACCAGGTCGCGATAGACCGGATTGGCGATCTCGAAGACATGGTCGGGGCCGTGCAGCAAGGCGACCGCGCCCGGCGCCTGCTCGAACAATTCGCGCAGCCGGCCCACTTCGGCGAGGCGCGCGCGCTCGGCGAGCACGGTGCGCGTCGTTTCGTTGCCCTGGTTGAGGATTCCGACGACATCGCCACGTTCGTCGCGGATCGGCGTGAAGCTGTAGTTCCACCAGGTTTCCTGGGGGCGGCCGTTGCGCTCCATCGGCAGCATCTGGTCGAAGGTCGAGAAGCCCTCGCCGGTGGCGAGTACGCGCTCCATTTCGGGCCCGACCAGATGCCAGATATCGGCCCAGACCTCGGCGCCCGGCCGGCCGAGCGCCCAGGGATGACGATCGGCGGGAATCGGTGCCCAGGCGTCGTTATAGACCAGGCGGAGCTCGGGGCCCCAATAGATCGCGCTGGGAAAGCTGGAGCCGAGCGCGATGTTGACCGCGAAGCGCAGCGATTGCGGCCAGCCCTCGATCGCGCCGATCGGTGTCGAAGCCCAATCGAACGCGCGAATCCGCTGCGCCATCTCGCCGCCATGATCCAGAAATCGAAGCGACGAGGACATTGCCGAAAGCGATGAAGATACAGCCGCTTGGTGTCAACCGCTCGACTTGACCGCGTACGGCCCTATGCTGGCCCAAACAGGAGAGAATGCATGAAACTCGCCAGTCTGAAGCACGGCCGCGACGGCAAGCTCGTCGTGGTATCGAACGACCTGGCATGGTGCGCCGACGCCACCGCGATCGCGCCGACGCTGCAGGCGGCGCTAGACGATTGGGAGCGGCTCGAAGGCGATCTGCGCAATCTCGCCACCGATCTCGAGCATGAGACGATCCCGATGCTGCGCTTCCACGAGCGCCAGGCCGCCGCGCCGCTGCCGCGCGCCTATCAATGGGCGGACGGCTCGGCCTATGTGAATCACGTCGCGCTCGTCCGCCAGGCACGCGGTGCCGAGATGCCCGAGAGCTTCTGGCAGGACCCGCTGATGTATCAGGGCGGCAGTGACGGTTTCCTCGGCCCGCGCGATCCGATCCCGCTCGCGGATGAAGCATGGGGCTGCGATCTCGAGGCCGAAGTGGTGGTGGTGACCGGCGACGTGCCACTCGGCGCTGCACGTGAAGAGGCGCTCGCGGCGGTGCGGCTGGTCGGGCTCACCAACGACGTCTCGCTGCGCAACCTGATCCCGGGCGAGCTCGCCAAGGGGTTCGGCTTCTTCCAGTCCAAGCCGGCGAGCGCCTTCTCGCCGGTGTTCGTCACGCCCGACACGCTCGGCGACTGGTGGAAGGACGGCAAGCTCCACCGCAAGCTGATGGTCGACTTGAACGGCCAGCCCTTCGGCCGCGCCGAGGCGGGCGAGGACATGACCTTCGACTTCGGCACCTTGATTGCGCACGCCGCCAAGACCCGCGCATTGGGTGCGGGCACGATCATCGGCTCGGGCACCGTCTCGAATCGTGACAGCGACGGCGGCCCCGGCAAGCCGGTCGCCGAGGGCGGAGTGGGTTATTCATGCCTGGCCGAAATACGTACGATCGAGACCATCCGCGGCGGCAAGCCCGAAACGCCGTTCCTCAAGGCTGGCGACACGATCCGCATCTGGGCCGAGGACGACAAGCGCCATCCGATCTTCGGAGTGATCGAGCAGGTGGTGGGGGGCTAGCGCTTCTTCAGCGCGTCGTTGACTTCGATCCAATAGCCGTCGGGATCCTGGAAGAATATCTGGCGAATGCCATCGGTACGCAGGGTCTGGACCGCGCCGGGCGTGCCGGCGACGTCGCTCCAACCCTGGCCGCGCGCCTTGAGCTTGGCGAGGATCATGTCGAGGTCCGCGACCGCGATCGCCATGTGCACGCGGCGATGCTGCTCGACGGGCGCGGTGCGGCCGGGCTGGATGTGGAGTTCGATGCCGTTGGCGAAGCGCATCCAGCGCGGGCCGCCCGCCGCGAAGGGCGCGGGGATTTCGCCGAGGTTGAAAAGGTCGTGGTAGAAATCGATGCTCTTCTGCTGGTCCGCCACGAAGATCGCGACATGATCGAGCCGGGCGACCGGCGCCGGCTGGTCCTGCGCCAACGCAGGCGGCACTAGCAGCGCGAGCGGGAAGGCGAAGGGCAGCGCGCGCAGGATCATTCAATATCTCCTCTTCGCCGAACCTTATCATCCTCGCGCGCCGGCGGAAGTACCACCAAGGTCTAGAAAAGCGATCCCTGCCGGGCTTCGAGCGTCCAGCTCTCGATTAGCTGATGGCCTTTGCCGTGCACGCTGTTGATGAGGAGGAGCTGCTGGACGCGCCACGCGATCGGCGGCACGGGGATGTTGCGCTCCTGCCATTCCTCATAGGTCAGCGAGGCGTGCGGATTGAAGTCATAATCGGGACGTTCGACGCCGAAGGCATCCAGCCGGGCCACGAGCATGCGCTGGAAGTCGCGCAGCGCCCCCATCTTGTTGCCGACGAGCGCGTTGCCCTTGATCCGGTTGAGCGCCACCTCGAACGGCTCGGCCTGCAACGATGCCGCAGCGGCACGGATGCGGTCGATATCCTCGGCGGTCAGCAAGCGGATATCGCCGAACGGGACGAGCGTGAGGTGAATGCGGTCGACGGCATATTTGCGCGCCAGTTCGTATTGGATCCGCACTCGGTCCATCGCCGCGGCCTGCGCGGGATCGGGCTTGATCATCAGATAGAGCGTCTGGTCGTCGCGGCGCGGCTGCCGATACGAGACCGATCCTCCGGTGGTTGGCGTCATCATCAATCATACTCCTAGTGAAAATCACGGGATTTGACGGGGATCGTATCGTTGTCGCGCGGCGGCCAGGCTTCGGCGGCGCGCTGCCGCGGCCAGCCCGGCATCCGGCGCTCGGCCGGCTTGGGCCAGCCGACTTTCCGATCACGCGGGTCGATCGTTCCGCCATGCGTCGCGCCGTCTCCGGGGGCGGTAAAGCGCGGCAGTTCGAGCTCGCCGACTTCGCGTAGCCACGGAGTGAGATCCTCGATCGCCTCGGCGACGAGGTGGATGACGATGCCTTCCTTCTGCACCTTGCCGCGGATCGCCAGCATCGTTGCGGTCATCACCGTGCGGCGATTATCCTCGAAGCGGTCGGCCCAGAACACCGCATTGGCGATGCCGGTCTCGTCCTCGAGGGTGACGAACACTACGCCCTTGGCGCTGCCCGGCCGCTGGCGGACGAGGATCAGCCCGGCGACCTCGACTCGCGCGCCGTCCTTCAAATTGGCGAGGTCACCGCATCGGGTGATCCGCCGCGCGGCGAGCCGATCGCGCAGGAAAGTCACCGGATGCGCGCGGAGCGAAAGCTGGGTGGCGCGATAATCCTCGACCACTTCGCGGCCTTCGGTGAGCGGCATTAGCGCCACCGGCGCCTCGATGCTCTCGGGCACGGTCACGCGCTCGCGCGCATCGGCGGCGCTGAACAGGTCGAGCGGCTTCTGGCCGAGCCCCTTGATCGCCCATAGCGCCTGCCGCCGGTTGAGCCCGAGCGCCTGAAAGGCATCGGCGCGCGCCAGCCGTTCGAGCGCCGCCGGCTTGACTCCCGAGCGCCGCCAGACATCCTCGATCGAGACGAACATCGCCCACGCGCGTGCCCTGAGGATGGCTTCGGCATCGGCCTGGGCGAGCCCCTGGACGATTCGCATGCCGAGCCGGATCGGCCGCATGCTCGCCCAATCCTCGTCACTCCCGCAGAATGCCGCATGCCGGGGCCGCGCATGCGGCTCGGGCACCATCCGTGTGTCCCAGTCGCTGTCGTTGATGCACACCGGCCGCGCTTCGACGCCATGCGCGCGGGCGTCGCGGACCAGTTGGGCCGGCGCGTAGAAACCCATCGGCTGGGCGTTGAGCAGCGCGGTGCAGAAGACGTCGGGATGGTGACACTTCATCCAGGACGAGGCGTAGGCGATCTTGGCGAAGCTCGCGGCGTGGCTTTCGGGGAAGCCGTAATTGCTGAAGCCCTCGATCTGGGCGACCAGCCGCTCGGCGAAATCGTCGCTGATGCCGTTGGCGCGCATCCCGGCAAGCAGCTTGGGGCCGAACTCGCCGATGCCCCCGCTCGATTTGAAGGTCGCCATCGCCCGGCGCAGCCGATCGGCCTCGCTGGGCGTGAAGCCGGCGCCCTTGATCGCCACCAGCATTGCCTGTTCCTGGAACAACGGTACGCCGAGCGTCTTGGTGAGCACTTCCTCCAGCGCCGGCGAGGGGTAATCGACCAGCTTGGGGTTCTCGCGGCGCTTGAGATAGGGGTGGACCATATTGCCCTGGATCGGCCCGGGGCGGACGATCGCTACCTGGATCGCGATGTCGTAGAAATTGACCGGCTTCATCCGCGGCAGCATCGACATCTGCGCGCGGCTCTCGATCTGGAACACGCCGAGCGTATCGGCCTGGCGGATCATCTCGAAGGTGACCGGATCGTCCTCCTGCATCAGCGGCGACGCCATGGTCAGATGCGTCGCCTTGTGTTCGGCGAGCAAGTCGAAGGCGCGGCGCATGCAGCCGAGCATGCCGAGGCCGAGAATATCGACCTTCATGAAGCCGAGTTCCTCGATATCGACCTTTTCCCATTCGACCACGCGGCGATCGACCATCGCGGCGGGCTCGACCGGGATCAGGTCGTGGAGCTTATCGCGGGTCAGCACGAAGCCGCCGGGGTGTTGCGACAGATGTCGCGGAGTGCCGATCAGCTGGCGGGCGAGATCGAGCGTCAGCGCGAGGCGCGGATCGGTGCGGTCGAGGTTGAGCGCGTCGGCATGCTTGTCGTCGACTTCGTTCGACCAGCCCCAGACCTGGCTCGACAGTGCTGCGGTCAGATCCTCGGGCAAGCCGAGGGCCTTACCGACCTCGCGCAGCGCGCCGCGCGAGCGGAATCGGCTGACGACCGCGGTGAGCGCGGCATGGTCCTTGCCATAGGTTTCGTAGATCCACTGGATCACTTCCTCGCGGCGCTCATGCTCGAAATCGACGTCGATGTCGGGCGGCTCCTTGCGCTCGGTCGAGATGAAGCGCTCGAACAGCAATTGGTGCGCGATCGGGTCGATCGACGTGATCCCGAGCGCGAAGCAGATCACCGAATTGGCGGCGCTGCCGCGCCCCTGGCAGAGGATCTGCTGGCTGATCGCGAACTGGACGATCGAATTGACGGTGAGGAAATAGGGCGCATAGCCCATTTGCTCGACCAGCCCGAGCTCGTGGATCAGCAGGTCCTGATGCGCCTGGCTGGGCTTGCCGCCGAACTTCTGGCGGAGGCCGTTCCAGGCGAGCGCGGCAAGCGCCTCCTGCGCGGTCTTGCCGTTGAAGACATATTCCTCGGGATATTGATGCTCGAGTTCTCGCAACGAGAAGGTGCAGCGCTCGGCGATCGCGGCCGAGGCGGCGATGGCCTCGGGATAGTCGCGGAAACGCCGCGCCATGTCCTCGGGTGACTTCAGATGCCGGTCGGCGTTGCGCTCGCGACGGAAGCCGAGCTCGTCGATCGTGCACTTCTCGCGGATCGCCGTGACGACGTCCTGGAGCATCCGTCGGTCGGCAGTATCGTAGAGCACATCGCCGGTGGCGAGCGGGGTCAGGCCGAAGCGGCGCGCGGCGGCGTCGAGCTGGTGGATCCGCAGCGCGTCGCCGGGGCGGCGATGCTGGGTCAGACAGACATGGCCGCGTTCGCAGAACACATCGGCCATCCACCGCAGAGACAGCGGGTCGCCCGGATCGGCGAGCCCGGGCACCAATGCGCCGACCAAGCCTTCGGCATGCGACGCGACATCCTCCCAATGGAGGAAGCATTTGCCCTTCTCGCCATGCTGCGGATCGGCGCGCGACTTGCCGAGGGTGAGCAGCCGGGTGAGTCGCGACCAGCCCGCGATATCTTCGGGCCAGACCAGCACCGAGGTGCCGTCGACCAGGTCGAGCCGGCAGCCGGCGATCATCCGGATCGGCAGGCCAGCCTCGCTGATCTTCTCCGCCGCGACCAGCGATCGCACCACGCCGCCCACGGAGTTGCGGTCGACGATGCCGAGCGCCGGCAGTCCCAGCAATGCGGCCTGCTGGAACAATTCCTGCGGGTCCGAAGCGCCGCGCAGGAACGAGAAATGCGTGGTCACCTGAAGCTCGGAATAGGTCATCCGAACACCCCGTGCAGATACCAGCTGAGATCGCCGGTGACCGCCTGCTCGCCGTCGCCGCGGCGAAACAGCCAGTAGCGGCGGCCCTGCTCGTCCTCGACGCGGAAATAATCGCGGACATGCGCCGCCTCGGCGACGTGCTTCCACCATTCGCCATGGATGCGCTCGGGCCCGTCGGCGCGCACCACGCGGTGGGCATGGCCGCGCCAGGTGAAGCGGCGCGGAGCATGATCGGGCAATTCGGCGATGACATGGTCGAGCCGCTCGGGCCGGCGGAGCAGCCGCGTCGGCTTGGGCCATTCGGGGTGCCAGGGGTGGAGCGCGGGATTGCGCTCGAGCTGGCGGACATCGTCGATCTTCGGCCGTGCGCCGCCGCGCCCGGGCGGATCGAGCACGCCCATTCGCGCGACCGAACGCTCGGGCACGTCGCTCTCGACCGGGCGCATCCGCCACATGGCAGCCTGGCCGATCCGCGTCGCCAGCGTGTCGACCAATGTCGCGATGTCGGGCGCCGACTCCTCGTCGAGCCGCTCGACCACCGGCTCGGGGCCGAGCGGGCCGGCGCGACGGACGTGCAGTGCGATGGCGTCGATGCCATAGCCGGGCTCGACATCCTCGATCCGGCGCTTGAGCAGGCGCAGCAGGTGCGCGGGGTCGCGATTGGGCCGGGCCAGCCCGATACGGATGCGCTGCGGCACGCCGTCGACACGCGCGGCGACGCATTCGAGCGCCTGCACGCCGAGCCCCTCGGCTTCGAGCGCGGCGGCGAGCCGGGGGACGAGTATGCCCAGCCAGTGCTCGATCGCCTCGGGAGTGGCGATCGGTTCGGCGAAGCGCTGCGTGACGGCGATCGGCTCGGGCGGGATCACCGGGTGCAGTGGCTCGGGCAGCCGGCCCAGTGCCGCTTCGAGCCGCGCGGCGAGCCCGGCGCCGAAGCGGCGGACCAAGGGTGCGCGCGGCATCGCGGCAAGCTGGCCGATCTGCTTGACGCCCAAGCGGTGAAGCAATTCGACCGCGGTTGTATCGATGCGCAACGCCTCGATGGGGAGGGGGGCGAGGGCTTCCTCCTGCGCACCGGGCGCGCATGAAGCGCCGCCGTCGTGGCGGTAATGCGCGAGCGCCCAAGCCGCGCCGGGGGTGTCGGCGATCGCGATCCGCGCGGTGTAACCCAATCGCCCGAGCATCCGCCGCAGCCGCTGCGCCATCCTCGCCTCGCCGCCATGAAGATGCGCGACGCCGGTCAGATCGAGGAACAGCGTGTCGGTGCCTTCGATCGCGACCGTGGGGGTCCAGCGCCGGGCGAGCGCGAGCGCCAGGCTGGCGAGATGCGCATGGTCGCCCTCCGGGTCGGCGGGACGGATGTCGAGCCCGGGCATTTGCGCGCGCGCCTGAGTGACTGCCATGCCGGGGCGTAGCCCGAGGGCTTGGGCGCGGGGGCAGGCGGCGGCGATCTCGACGCGGCTGCCGGTGCGGATGCTGGTGATGCGGGGGGCTCCCAATTCCTCCCCGAGCTTGCTCGGGGAGGGGGACCATCGCGTAGCGATGGTGGAGGGGCCGCCATCGCAGACGACGGACTGCGTCCGCCGCCCCTCCACCAGCCTGCGGCTGGTCCCCCTCCTCGAGACGAGCTCGGGGAGGAATTTAGTACGTCCGCCCTCATCCGGCGGCATCGCGCGGAACGGGTTCAGCGCTGCCTCGTCCTTGCGTCCGACCTCGTGCTTCGCCCGCGGCCGCGTCACCGGCGGCAGCGCGACCTTGCCGAGTTCGTCCTCGCGCGCCCAGCGCGCGCCGGGGCGCCAGCCGCCGCCGCGCGGGACCGAACAGGCATGTTCCTGCTCTTTCGCCACTGCATCGCGCAGCGGATCGAGCGAGGCGGCGCGACCCGGCTCAGGCCGCGTGGCGGTTCGCGCTTCCGCCCGCCACAGCCTTTCGATCGGCCATAATGGGAGGAAGAGCGCAGCGACCCGTTGCATCGCATGCCTCCACTTCGATTTCGAACCCTTCGCCCCCCTTTTGCCGCGCCAATTCGAGCCGCCAGCGCGCGCGGCCGACCCCGACGACCGGAAGCGGCGTCGACGGCGCGCATCTCACTTGCCAGCGCGTCACCGCCGCCGAGGGTGCGCCGAGCGGATTGCTGCCTTCGCGCGTGGCGCGCTTCATCAGCAGCGCGATCGTGCGGCCCCCCTCGGCCGCCAGCTGGAGCCGGCGAGTCGCGGTCATGTCGGCGCGCTTGGCCTCGCCGATCACCGCGCCGAGCCCGCGATGACGCAGGCCTTCCTCCATCACCGCGAGCAGTTCGGCATCGTCGCGCGCCTCGGCGTAGATCAGCCTTTTATGGTCGAGCCCGACTTGCGACAGCCCCGGCGCGAACAGGTCGCGCCGGCGCACCACCCAGAGCACCGGGCCCCAGGCGCGCGCGGCGATGCCGGCCATGAACAGGGTCGCGGCGCAATCGTCGGCCATGTCGCTGGTAGCGCCGGCGAATTCGTGAAGCGCATCGAGTCGCAGCCCGCCATCGGCAAGCCGCGAATCGAGCCCGGCGGCACCGAACGGCATGACTTGCCGGCGACGGAAACCCGGGGTTTCCATCGCGCGCAATTGCTCGCGAAGCTGGGCAAGGACGGCATGATCGGCCATAAGAGGGCAGCGGCTACTCACGACTCGGGAACAGTAATGTTCCTATTCTGTTCCTATGCGCCCGTGAGTCAATCGTTTGTTTGCCAAGCGCTTGCGCGATGCTGTGCACCGCCCTTAGGGTCCAGCCGTCGTACAGCTCGCGGGAACCCATCATGACCTATTCGCTTCGGCTCGCGTTGATCGCGTCTACCGCGCTCGCCGCCGCCACGCTTTCCGGATCCGCAATGGCCCAGACCCAGACTTCGCCCGCACCCGCCGTCAGCCCCGATCCCACGCCGTTGCTCGCCAAATGGCCCGGCGCGCACGAAGGGGTGCCGCAGTGGGACAAGGTAGTGCCGGCGATGTTCGCGCCGGCGTTCGAGCGGGCGATGGCCGATGCCCGCGCCGAGCAGGCAAAGATCCGCGACAATCCCGCGGCGCCGACCTTCGCGAACACGATCGAGGCAAGCGAACGCTCGGGCGAGCAGATGAACCGGCTGTTCGCGGTGTGGGGTGTGTATCAGAGCAACCTCGCCACGCCAGAGGTGCAGGCGATCGCCAAGGAATGGAGCCCCAAAATCTCGGCCTTCTTCACCGAGATGAACCTCGATCCCAAGATGTTCGCGCGGGTGAAGGCGGTCTATGACGGCCGCGCCAAGGCCGGGCTCAACGCGCAGCAGCTGCGCCTGCTCGAGCGCAGCTATCGCGATTACGTCACTTCGGGCGCGCTGCTCGACGAACGCGCCAAGGCCGAGGTCAAAAGGATCAACCAGGCGCTTGCCACCGCCTATACCGAGTTCAGCCGCAAGGTCCTCGCCGACGAAGAGACTGCGATCCTGCTCGACAAGGAAGCCGATCTCGCCGGCCTGGCCGACAGCTTCAAGGCGAGCCTTGCTGAAGAGGCCAAGGCGCGCGGGGCGGCGGGCAAATGGGCGATCAAGAACACGCGCTCTTCCGTCCAGCCCTTCCTGACCTATTCGACCAACCGCGCGCTGCGCGAGAAGGTCTACAAGGCCTTCGTCGACCGCGGCGACAATGGCGACGCCAACGACACCAATGCAACGATCGCCGAGATCCTCAAGCTGCGCCAGGAGCGCGCCGTGCTGCTCGGGTTCAAGAACCACGCCTGGTATCGGATGGACGACACCATGGCCGAGACGCCCGAGAACGCGACGAAGCTGATGATGGCGGTATGGCCCGCCGCTGTGGCGCGGGTCCGCGAGGAAGTCGCCGACATGCAGGCGCTTGCCGACGCCGAAGCGAAGAGGGGAGAAGGCGCGAAGATCACGATCGAGCCGTGGGACTATCGCTTCTACGCCGAGAAGGTCCGTAAGGCGAAGTACGACTTGGACGAGAACGAAGTGAAGCCGTACCTCCAGCTCGACCAGATCGTGCAGGGGGCGTTCTACGCCGCGGGACGGCTCTACGATCTCGATTTCAAGGAGAATACGGGGACCATCCCGGTCTTCCATCCGGACGTGCGCACCTTCCTGGTGACCAACCGCACCACCGGCGCCGAGGTCGGCATCTTTTATTTCGACGGCTTTGCGCGGGCGGGCAAACGTTCGGGGGCATGGGCGACGAGCTATCGCAGCCGCAGCGGGCTGCGCGGCACCAAAATCGTGCTCGCGTCGAACAACAACAATTTCACCAAGGGGGCGGCGGGCCAGCCGACGCTGATCAGCGTGGACGATGCGACGACTTTGTTCCACGAATTCGGCCATGCGCTGCACAGCCTGCTCGGAAACGTCTACTATCCCGGGCTCGGCGGCACCCCGCGAGACTTCGTCGAATATCCAAGCCAGGTGAACGAGAATTGGCTGCTCACCCCCGACGTGCTCAATCGCTATGCCAAGCACTACAAGACCGGCGCGCCGATGCCCGCGACCCTGGTCGCCAAGATCGAGAAGGCGCAGACCTTCAACCAGGGCTTCGCCACGGTCGAATATCTGTCCTCCGCGATCGTCGACATGAAGCTGCATGACCGCGAAACGCCGGTGACCGACCCCGACGCATTCGAGCGCGAGACGCTGGCGAGCATCGGCATGCCGAAGGAGATCGTGATGCGGCACCGGCTACCGCAGTTCAATCACCTGTTCTCGAGCGATGCCTATTCGGCGGGCTACTATTCGTATCTGTGGTCGGAGACGATGGACGCCGACACTTGGGCGGCGTTCGAGGAGACCGGCAATGTCTGGGACAAAGCGACCGCCGACCGGTTCCGCACCACGCTGCTGATGACCGGCAACGAGACCGACCGGAAGGAGGCGTACAAGGCATTCCGCGGCCGCGATCCCGACGTGAAGGCGCTGTTCAAGCGGCGCGGGTTCCCGGTGGAGTGATCACATTTCCCTCTCCCGTCGGGAGTGCGAGGTCGGATCGCGCCCCGCGCGATCCTAGATCAGCGGGGCATGATCTACCTCGCACTGGTTGTGCAGACTTGGGTCCGCTTCTTCAGCGGGCCCTAGTCGGAGCTGGGTGAGGGGATCACCCTTATCGATAGCGCGAACACCCTCACCTAGCTCCGCTAGGCAGCAAGCTGCCAAGCTGCGCTACCTCTCCCACAGGGAGAGGAAATGTCAGAGCTCTTCCGCCGGCAGCGCCGCCTCGACCGGGGCCTTGCGGAACAAGGCGCGGTCCTCGGGGCTGAAGCCGAATTTGATCATCACGAACAGGAAGGTGACGAGGATCGCCGGCATGCCGAGGCTCAGCTCGGCCCACTCATAATGCCGCGGCAGCGAAGTGAACGCCGCGCCGACCAGCGCCGCCGCGCCGATCGCGGCGAAGAAGCTTGGCCGGATGCTCACCACCTGTGCGCCGAGCAGGCGGCGCAGCATCACTGCCTTGGCAACCGATCCGATCGTCAGCGACACCGCGAGCGCCAGCGCCGGCCCCGCCGCCTGGACCGGTTGCGACCAGCCCTCGGCGCGCGCGACGAAGACGAAGCCGAAGCTCAGCCCGATCTGGAGCAGCAGCACCGCGAGCGAGATCGCCAGGTTGCGGTGCCGCGCGATATAGATCAGCCCGGTCTCGCAGACCGCGCCGGTCGAGGCGAGCACCTCGGCGACCAGCAGGATGCACATCGCGCCCGCGCCGATGACGAATTCGGGGCCGATCAGCCCCATCACGCCCTCGGCGGGGATGCCGAAGACGACGAGGCACGCCGCCTGGGCGCTGACGATCCAGAAGCCGACCTGGCGGACCTGCGCGGCGACCGCCTTGCGATCATCCTCTGCGAGGCTGTTGGTCACCACCGGCGCGAGGATCGGGTCGAAGCTCGACTTCAGCCGCTGCGGGATCGAGGAGACTTGCTGCGCCATGTAATAGATGCCGACCACGGCCGGGCTGAACAGCAGCGCGAGGATGAAGCGGTCGACGTTGCGCGTGCCCCATTCGATCGCGTCGGCACCGGCGAGCGGCGCGTTGCGGCGGGCGAGCGCGAGGATGTCGGCGAAGCGCGGATGCCAGCCGCGCGGGAGCCCATATTCGCGGACGAAGGGCAGTACCGACGCGGCGAGCGCCGCGAGCATCGACAGCACATAGGCGTACATCAGCCCGTCGCGCGACGAGACGAAGGAGAAGGCCCAGGCGGCGATGCTGATCGTCCAGGGCTCGATGATCGCGCGCGCGGTCACCGAGGCGCGGATATTGTGGCGATACGCCAGCGCGGCGAGCGTGACGTCGGAAATCGCAACGGCGAACACAACCAGCGGCAGCAGGCGTTCGAGCCCCATCACCGGGCTGTTGGGATACATCACCTGCGGAAAGGCGATCAGCACCGCGCTGGCGATCGCCGAGGCGCCGCACGCGACGAGCACCGCGTCCCACACGACATGCGCGTGCGGCCGATCGGTCGAGGCGAGCGCCTGCGCGAGCCCCCGCTTGAGGCCCAGTGTCGCGAGCAACGCGGCGACTTCGATGACCAGGACGGCGATCGCATAGCGCCCGACGATGTCGGGGCCATAAGCGCGCCCGGCGATGAACAGGAAGGGCAGCCGCGCGGCGAGCCGCAGCACGAAGCCGAGGATATTGGTCCGCCCGCCTTTGGCGAGCGCGTTGATGTCGTCGGCGGGGGGCGTAACGTCAGTCGACACTAGTCACACCCTTGATCCTGACTCCCTCGATCTGCGCCTCCTGGTTCGGGTGAACATAGGCGTCGATCTCTACCTGGACGAAATCGGCGCCTCGCGCCTCGCGCGGATTGCGCTTGAAGAAGAATGTGGCGTGCGTGAGCTTGTCGTCACTGCCGTAGAAGCTCACTTGGAAGAGGCGCTGCCAGCTCACATTCGCCAAACTGCGGGCTGGGTCGCGGCACATCGGGTCATCCGGGAGCATGACGTCCACCCAGCATTCGGGCACATGCATGTGCCGCAGGGCTTCGTCCTGCGCGATCCGGAGCGCGCGCACGAACAGCGCGAGATCGGCGGCGGACCTGCCGAAGACCGGAAAAAACCGACCGTCATTGTCCCATTCGCCAGTGGGCAGCACCGGCCCGATCGCGCAGTCGCGGATTTGCCTCGCGAGTGTACCGGTCTGCAGCTTGCCCCCGGGGATGGCATTGATGATCCGAAACCGACGACCTTCCTCAGGGGGCTGCTGGATCAGTGGAGCATCGGCGGACCTGGCATTCCCCGGGGGCTGAAACCGGATAGTCACGGTTCGGGCTTCGCAAATCCCGGCAAAATCGGAAGATCGCGGTGCTTCGGCAAAAACAATCGACACGGGATCGCCTCCGCGGAAGCCCCAATCCGAATTGTACAGGCCGACCTCGCGAAACTCGGGCGCAGTGCGGCCTAGGTAGCGTTCGGCTAGCGTGGCGATCGGCGTCGCCTGGGCCTCCGCGCGGCTGATCTGCTGCCCCCGCGCTGCCATCGGTGCGATTAATAGCGCAAGGGCAAGCGCCCCCCGCATCAATGCGCCGCGCCCCAGCTCGGGCCGACCCCGATTTCGACGCCGAGCGGGACGGTGAGCCGAATCGCGGGCTCGGCAGCGGTGGCCATCACGCGCTCGATCACGGGCTTCGCCTTTTCCACATCGCCTTCTGGCAGCTCGAACACGAGTTCGTCGTGCACCTGCATCAGCATCCGGACATTGGGCAGCCCGGCCTCCAGCAACGCCGGCCCCATCCGTGCCATCGCGCGCTTGATGATATCGGCGCTGGTGCCCTGGATCGGGGCGTTGATCGCGGCGCGCTCGGCGCCCTGGCGCTCGTGCTGGACGCTCGACTTGATCCGCGGGAAATGCGTCTTCCGGCCGAACAGGGTGGTGGTGTAGCCCTTGGCGCGGACCTCCTCGATCGTCGAGACGATGTAGCTGTTGATCCCCGGGAAGCGCTCGAAATAGCGGTTGATCATGTCCTGCGCCTCGTCGGCGGTCACGTCGAGCCGGCCGGCGAGGCCCCAGCGCGAGATGCCGTAGAGGATCGCGAAATTGATCGTCTTGGCGCGGCCGCGGGTGTCGCGGTTGACTTCGCCGAACAGCTCCATCGCGGTCATGCTGTGGATGTCGTCGCCCTTCTCGAACGCAGTGCGCAGCGCCGGCACGTCGGCGATATGGGCGGCGAGGCGGAGCTCGATCTGCGAATAGTCCGCGGCGAGGATGACGTTGCCCGGCTCGGCGACGAAGGCGTCGCGGATCTGGCGGCCGGTCTCGGTGCGGATCGGGATATTCTGGAGATTGGGGTCGGTCGAGGAGAGGCGGCCGGTCTGCGCGCCGGTCAGCGAGTAACTCGTGTGGACGCGGCCGGTCTCGGGGTTGATCTGCGCCTGGAGCGCATCGGTATAGGTCGATTTGAGCTTGGTCAGCTGGCGCCAGTCGAGGACCTTGACCACCATCTCGCGGCCGGGCGAATCCTTGTCGGCGGCGATCCGCTCGAGCTCGTTGACGTCGGTCGAATAGACGCCCGACTTGCCCTTGCGTCCGCCCTTGATGCCCATCTTGTCGAACAGCACGTCGCCCAATTGCTTGGGGCTGCCGATGGTGAACTTGAACCCGGCGATGGCGTGGATCTCTTCCTCCAGCGTCGCCATCTGCTTGGAGAATTCGTCCGAAAGCCGCGCGAGCGTCGCCGCGTCGACCTTGACGCCTTCGCGCTCCATGCCCGCGATCACCGATACCAGCGCGCGGTCGACCATCTCGTAGACCCGGGTGACGCTCTCATAGGCCAGCCGCGGCTTGAACCGCTGCCACAGCCGCAAGGTCACGTCGGCATCCTCGGCGGCGTAGCGCGTCGCGGCCTTGAGATCGACTTCGCGGAAACTGAGCTGCTTCTTGCCGGTGCCGACCACGTCCTTGAACGCGATGCAGCTGTGCGACAAATGCGTCGCCGCGAGCTCGTCCATGCCGTGGCCGTGCAGGCCTGCGTCGAGATCGAAGCTCATCACGATCGTGTCGTCATAGGGCGCCACGTCGATCCCGCGCTGGCGCAGCACGATCAGGTCATATTTCAGATTGTGCCCGATCTTGAGCACCGCCGGATCCTCGAACAAGGTCTTGAGCTTGGCGAGCGCCAGCGGCTTGTCGAGCTGGACCGGCTTTTCGGCGAACATGTCGCTGCCGCCATGCGTCAGCGGGATGTAGCACGCCTTGTTGGGGGCGAGCGCGAGGCTGACGCCGCACAGTCCGGCGCGCATCGCGTCGAGTTCGCTGGTCTCGGTGTCGATCGCGACCCAGCCCTGATGCGTGGCGTCGGCGATCCAGCGGTCGAGATCGGCTTCGGTGACCACCGTCTCATAGGCGTCGTGGTCGCAAGGGGGATCCTCGGGCAGGCCGGGCGTCTCGTGCTTCTCGACCGGCGCGTCGGCCACAGCCGATAACCGGTTGAGCAGGGTGCGGAAGCCGTGATGCTCGAGGAAGGCGCGCAGCGGCGCGTCGGGAATGCCCTTGAGCTCGAGTTCCTCGAGCGGATCGGGGAGCGGCACGTCGCAGCTCAATTCGACCAGTTTGCGCGACAGCCGTGCCATCTCGGCATGCTCGATCAGATTGTCGCGCATCTTGCTCGGCTTCATGTCGGGCGCCGCGGCGAGCACGGCTTCGACATCGCCATATTCGAGGATCAGCTTTGCAGCGGTCTTTGGGCCGATCCCCTTGACGCCGGGCACGTTGTCGACGCTGTCGCCCATCAGCGCGAGCACTTCGCCCAGCTTCTCGGGGCCGACGCCGAACTTCTCCTCGGTATCCTTGGGCCCGAGCCGGCGATTGTTCATCGTATCGAGCATGTCGACCGACGGATCGGTCATCAGCTGCATCAGATCCTTGTCCGAGCTGACGATCGTCACCGACCAGCCCTGCGCCAGCGCCGCCTTGGTATAGCTCGCGATCAGGTCGTCGGCTTCCCAGCCGGCTTCCTCGATGCAGGGCAGCGAGAAGGCGCGCGTCGCATCGCGGATCATCGGGAATTGGGGAACGAGATCCTCGGGCGCGGGCGGGCGGTGCGCCTTGTACTGGTCGTACATCTCGTTGCGGAAGGTGTGCTCGCTCTTGTCGAGAATCACCGCCATGTGGGTCGGGCCGTCGGCCTTGTGGAGCTCGTCGACGAGCTTCCACAGCATCGTCGTATAGCCATAGACCGCGCCGACCGGCTCGCCATGCTTGTTGGTGAGCGGCGGCAGCCGGTGATAGGCGCGGAAGATATAGCCGGAGCCGTCGACGAGATAGAGATGGGGCATCGGCGCGGAGATAGCCGAGCGCGGGGGCGGGGCAAAGCCTTAGGCTGCAAATTCCCCTCCCTGTAAGGGAGGGGTTAGGGG
>NZ_JBYSXG010000051.1:0-33659 GCF_058782005.1 Sphingomonas sp. FW306-1B-B10E | reverse complement strand
GGGGTCGGCGCGGGGGTCTTGCCCTTGCCCGTGTCAGCGTCGGTGGCGGGCGGAGCGAGCGCGGCGAGATAGTATTTTTGAGCGTAGCCGTGGCCATAGAATTGGACGAATTCGGCCATCGACTCTACGCGCTTGGGGATCATCGTCAGATCGCGCTTGTCGGTGTCGATCGCGGTCTCGGTATAGCCGATGAAGCAGGGCACTGCGGTCTCGACCCCGACGATAGAAGGTGGGAAGCTGTCGGGCTCCTGAATATAGACGCCCGGAGTCTTGTATTGGGTAGCCATCGCGTATCTCCCGTTCGGGGCTTCAGACGAAAACGTAGATGTCGGACCAGGCCGGCGGCGGTTCGCCGCCTTGGGGGGGCGGCGCGGCGGGGGTGATGCTGTCGGCATCCGGACCGGGCAGCCGCTCGATCAAAGTCCGCGGATAGCTACGACCGCCAAGCGGGCGCCCGGTCAGCGCGAGTTGCGCCTGCGGGCTGGCGAGGATCGCGCGCGGCGTCGCGTCGATGAGGCATGCGGCGTCGCGGCCGTCGGGCAGCGGGTGCGGTGCGCTGTCGAGCCGAAAGCCGGCGTCGCTGCCATCGGCGGCGATCACGCCGAGGCTGGCAGTATCGAGCGTGCCGCTGCGTGCCGCGACGAAATAGCGCCAGCGCGTGCGCCGTGCCGCGAAGTCGATTGTATAGGTTACCGGGCGGAAGAAATCCGGAGCGCCTGTGCGCGGTTTCGCCGGCACGCGCTCGACCGGCATGCCGTCCCAGCCGGACGCCATGGGGCCCGCTTGCGTGAAATGCAGGTCGAGCAGCGCCAATGCCTGCGAGCGGCGCTCGATCTTTACGCGCTCCTGTGCGGCGGGACCCTGTTCAGCGGGCTTCAGCGGCAGCGGCGCAGGCAAGTCCTCGGCCGGCGCGCTGGTGCCGATGCCTTCCATACCACGCGTCTCGACGACGCTGGGGCGGGGCAGGCGTGCGCTCCAGTCGATAACGAGCCGAGCCTTGCCCTCGTCGCCCGGCACATTGGCGCGGGTCGACAGGCGCAGCGGTGGGTCGCCGATACGAAAGTCTGTCGGCATCTCGGTGAAGATCGCGAAGCGCGGATTGGTCAGCTCGAGCGTGAACAGCAAAGGCGGCTCATACAAGCGCGACCAGACGTCGGTGGGCACCTCGCCGAAGCGAACCTGCAGCCCGGCGAAAATTCGATTCGCCTGCGCGCGCACCTCGACATCCCAAAACAGGTCGACTCCGTCGGGTCGCTGCCGGACGACATAGCCATAGAGTGCCAGCCGCTCGCGGGTGCGCCGGGTTGGCGCAATCACGACGTCACTGCACTGGCCGCCGCTGCGATTATAATATTCGTGGCGGATGTTGATCGACAGGAAGCGATCGTAGCGCCCCGCCGGTGCCGTCGTCTCGGGTACCACCTTCTTGTGCGCGGGCTTGAGCGCAGTCAGCGGCAGGCTGCGCAGCGCCTGGTCGAGGAAGGAGTCGAAGATCGTCGTCAACGTCTCACTCCCGCGGCTGCAGGACGGGAGGCGGCGTTTCCCGGACGGCGGGTGCCACCGCTGTGAAGGCCGCGCCGGCAAAAGGCAGGCGGCGCAACCGATAGAGCACGAAGGGCTGGCCCTTGAGCCCGGTATAAGTGGCGAGATGGCTGACCTGCCCTAGGTCGAGCCCGACCAGTTCGATCGCTAGATTGCCCATTTGCGCACCGATCTCGGGCGACCGCACCGCATCGAAGACCGGATATTCCTGGCAATATTCGATGATCCGCGAAAGCACGCCGATGCCCGCCGCGTAGCCCGCCTCGACGAAGCACGACGTGAACAGCACATAGGCGTCGACGAATTGCGGCGGGCTGGCGAGCGCGTAATTGTCGCCGCTGCCGACGCGCGCCGGCGAGAAGGCGCCGAGGCTGGTATCGTGCTGGAGCGCCGCCAAGGACATCACGATCCGCCCGGCGAGTTCGGGCTGAATCGCGCCGTCGAGCCCGGTCAGGTTGGTCAACCGAATCCATTCCTCGTCGCGCGCCTGCGCCGCCTGCAACGCGGACTCGATCCGATTGCGCACGGACGACAAAATATCGTTGATCATGACCATGGGCCAAGATCTTCCCCCCTCACGGCACAAGCCGACGCTAGATGTGGCCGTCGATCCTGGCGTGGAACGACAGACTCGATGCGACTGGAACTAAAGCCTATTCGCAATCGCCGTACTGGCAAGTGGTGCGAGGCGGCAGATTACTGAGACATGTCCAGAAACGATCAGTTATTCGATTTCTCTCCAAGTCGGCGCTACTTCGTGATGCAGCATCTGCGCTGAAGGGTCCGAGCCGATCCGTTCCGGAGTCATGCTGGAAGATAGCAACCGCGGCACAACGAGTGTTGCAGTTCGGACACGCCGCGCCGCTTCCTGTCGCGCCGGATGCCGTTCCCCGGCGCTGCGGGATTGACAGGCGGCGGCAAAGGCACTTTGACATCGCTGTCGGGAGACCAAACCGCTGAAGTGGTCATGTAACCGGTTACACGTCCGGGATTAGGAGAGAACAGGCAAATGCGACCGCTCGCATCCGATGGGATTCATTGGACCGTCGACGCTCTCGGGAGTGTTGCTGCGCGACGGAATGCGATCGTGCCGGCATGCGCGCGGCGGTCCGCTTCGCGCTTCCAGCCAGGTATCTCCAACTATCCACTCGCGGGCTTCGCAGCGCTCCGCTGCGAAGGGCCGTCTTCGCGGCGCGCTAAATCCTTGGCGGCGCACAGAAATCAGAACATTGGGAAGGGACGGAAATGATGATCCACAAGGGCAGGGCGCTTCGGGCGTATCTTGCGGCGGCGACGGTGCTGGCCGGCGGCGCGGTGCTGCTGCCGGCGCCGGCTTCGGCGCAGGTGACGACCAGTTCGCTGCGCGGCCGCGTGACCGCGAGCGATGGCAGCGCCGCGGCGGGCGCGCAGGTCAGCGCGCGCAACACCGGCACCAACCAGACCTGGCGCGCGACCGCCGCCGCCGATGGCGGCTATACGCTCACCGGCCTGCGCCCCGGCAATTATGAGGTCACCGCGACGGTCGGCGACCAGACCGACGCCAAGACCGTCGCGATCGGCGTCGGCCAGGCAGTGTCGCTCGATCTCGCCCCCGGGGCCGAGGTGGCGGCGGGCGGCGTCGAGACCTCGGGCGAGGAAATCGTCGTCACCGGATCGCGGCTGGTCGAGACCCGCACCAGCGAGATCGCGACCAATGTCAGCCAGGACCAGATCCGCATCCTGCCGCAGACCGACCGCAACTTCCTGTCCTTCGCCGCGCTCGCGCCGGGCGTGCGCTACAGCGACAGCGAAACCGACAAGGGGATCAGCTCGGGCGCATCGACGGCGAGCCAGGTCAATGTGTTCATCGATGGCGTCAGCCTCAAGAACCAGCTGCGCGAGGGCGGCATCGCCGGCCAGCAGAACAGCCGCGGCAACCCGTTCGGCCAGCTCGCGGTGCAGGAGTTCCGTGTCCTCACCCAGAACTACAAGGCCGAATACGAGCAGGCCGGCGCGGCGATCGTCACGGCGGTGACCAAGTCCGGTACCAACGAGTTCCACGGCGAAGTGTTCGGCCAATATACCGACAAGGGGCTGGCCGAGAAGGACTATAACTCCAAGCGCTTCAACCAGGCGGAGCCGCCCTTCGAGCGCAAGCAATATGGCATTTCGCTCGGCGGTCCGATCATCAAGGACAAACTGTTCTTCTTCGGCGCCTATGAAGGCAACGACCAGAACCGCGCGTTCAACGTCCGCGCCGGAGGCTCCGCCGCGCTCCAGGCGGCGGCGAGCGCCTCGGCGGGCCGCGACATCACTGCGCTGAACGGTGCCTATGTCAGCCCGTTCCGCGGCGACTTCTTCTTCGGCAAGCTGACCCTTACGCCGGACAGCGCCAACACTATCGACTTGTCGTTCAGCCGCCGCCAGGAGACCGACATCCAGGGCTTCGGCAGCACGACTTCGTACGAATATGCCGAGAACAAGAAGAACAAGGTCGACACCTACCTGTTCAAATGGACTCATAACGGCGACAACTTCGTCAACGAGTTCACCGCTAGCTATCTCGATTATGTCTTCAACCCGACCTCGCTGAACCCCGACATCCCGGCGCAGGAATATGTCGGCGTCATTCTGCTCGGCGGGCGCGACTCGACGCGGCGCGAGACCCAGCGCAGCCACAGCCTGCGCGACGACATCACCTTCAGCGGGTTCGACGGCCATGTCATCAAGGCCGGCGCCCGCCTCGAAGTCACCGATATCGACTTCGACCAGCAGGCCTTCATCCAGCCCAAATACACCTACAACAACGATCCCGCGAACAATCTGAGCTTCGCCTTCCCGTCGGAGGCGCGGCTGGGCCTCGGCAACTCGCTCATCCAGGGGTCGAACACTCAGATCGGACTCTACGTTCAGGACGATTGGGACGTGACCGAGCGCCTCCAGCTCAATCTCGGCGTGCGCTGGGACTATGAGACCAACGGCTTCAACAACCATTACCGCACGCCGGCTAACGCCGCCGCGGCGCTGCGCGCGCTGCCGACGACATCGTACTTCGATCCCGAAGACTACATCACCGACGGCAGCGATCGCTCGCCCTTCGCGGGAGCGTTCCAGCCGCGCTTCGGCTTCTCCTACGACCTGACCGGCGATCGCTCGACGGTGATCTTCGGCGGCGCCGGGCGCTATTATGATCGCAACAATTTCAGCAACACGGTCGACGAGCTTTCGCGCACGATCAATCCGATCGGCGTGTTCCGCTTCTCGGCCGACGGGTCGCCGCGCAACGGCCTGCCCACCGTCGCGTGGAACCCGGCCTATCTCACGCGCGAGGGGTTGCTGCAGCTGCGCGCCACCGCGGCGACCGGCCTGCCCGAGCTGTTCGCGGTCAAGAACAATGCCAAGCCGCCGGTGAACGACCAGTTCAGCCTCGGCGTCCGCCAGCGGCTCGGCGTGTTCCAGCTCTCGCTCACCGGATCTTACCAGCGCGGCCGCAACGGCTACACCAACCTGTTCGCGACACGGCGCAACACGGTGCAGCGCGGGCCTGGCGATGTCGTGACCGTGCCCGTCGGCGAAGGCGATTGCTGCGATACCAGCCCCCTCGCGCCCTTCGGCTATGCCAATGCGCTGATCGGCTATGACGGGCTCGATACCCGCTACAAGGCGCTCTACGTCACGGTCGACAAGAACTACACCAAGAGCTCGGGCTGGGGGCTCAACATTGCCTATACGCTGTCGAAGGCGGAGCAAAATGGCGGCGACCTGTTCAGCCTCGATGGGGTCACGCCTGATGCCTATGGCTGGCGCCCACGCGCCGGCGACGAGCGGCACCGGGTGGTAATCTCGGGCATCGTCGATCTGCCGCTCGGCCTGCGCTTCTCGACGCTCACCACGCTGGGCAGCGGCTCGGCCTATCAGGTGACCGATGCGACGCGCGGCTCTGGGCCGGGCTTCCAGCGCCTGATTTCCGCTTATCCGCAGAAGAACTGCATCGAGGGCCTGTTCGCGTTCTGCGAAGTCAATATGACGCTGGCCAAGACCCTGAAGATCTTCGGCGGCGAGGCGGAGGCGGCAGTCGACTTGCTCAACGCGTTCAACAACAAGAACTTCAAGGATTTCCCGAACTTCTTCTCGAGCGGCACGCTGCCGCGTCCCGAGGTCGGCGACAATCTGATCACGCTGCCGCGGCGCGTGCAGTTCCGGCTCGGCTACCGCTTCTGAGCGGGGAAAAGGCGGGGCGCTTTCGGCGCCTCGCCTGCACTCCGTCCTAACGCCGCCTCTCGGTCTGATGCGACCCCAAACTATTCCAGCCAACCGCCGGTGAACCCCGCCAGCGACAGCCCCCGGCGGATCGCTGGCTCTTCGCGCATGTGGCGCCAGACGAAGTCGTCGCGGTAATTAGCTGCCTGGAGCAGGATCGGCCCCTGGTCGATCCCGAGATGGTCTTTCGCATACCAGCCATGCTGCGGATCGACGGGCCCGCCCTCCGCGCGCACGTTGGTATAGCGGAAGCTCGGGTTGAACGAATCGCGGAAGCCGTATTTGCCATAGAGCCGGTCACCATGTTCGCGGCGAAGCGCCTCGGCGCAGGGGATGACGATCTCGGGCGCGAAAGGCAGGCAGCCCAAAGCCGCGGTCGGCGCGAGCGTGCCGTCGTCGCGCTCGTCGGGCTGGCCCAGCGGGCCGCGCGCCGAATAGCCGAAGAATTCGCGCGTCCCGTCCTTGAACGGCAGCGTGCCGCCACCCGGCCCGTCGCAGGCGGTGAGACCCCAAATGTCCTTCGACCAGCCGTCCCAGCGCTGCGGATTGGCGATGCAATAGGCACGATCGGCCCAGGTGGCGCGGCGGCTATTCTCGAAATAATCGAGCCCGGCTTCGCGCATCGTGGCGTCCTGGATGCCGCGAAAGTCGATCCAGATCTGGCTGTACTGGTGTCCGAACAGCGGCGCGAAGGCCAGGTGTCGCGTCGCCCCCTCGCCGCGCCAACAATGCGGGTAGGAGGCGGTCCACGC
This sequence comes from Sphingomonas sp. FW306-1B-B10E, assembly GCF_058782005.1. Classification (NCBI taxonomy): domain Bacteria; kingdom Pseudomonadati; phylum Pseudomonadota; class Alphaproteobacteria; order Sphingomonadales; family Sphingomonadaceae; genus Sphingomonas; species Sphingomonas sp. FW306-1B-B10E. The sequence goes on along the minus strand of NZ_JBYSXG010000051.1, from coordinate 27,126 downwards.
CTCCCAGCTGTCCGCCGGCAGTGGATGCTCGGGCGCGCCGAGCCCCAGCACATAGACGCACATGCCTTCGTTATAGCCCGTCCAGCTGCGCGGGATCAGCCCGCGCTCGGGGTGCCAGCCCATCGACACCGCCCGGCGCCCGTCGCTGCGGAAGAAATTCCAGTCGGCCCGCGCGTAGAGCGCCTGGGCAAGCCGGCGGATCTCGGCTTCGGCAGGATCATGAGCGTCGTAATAACGCCCGGCGAATAGCACGCCCATCAGCAGCAGCGTGGTGTCGACGCTCGACAGCTCGACATCGCGGAAGCGGGCGCCGGTCTGCATGTCGAGAAAGTGGTAGAAGAAGCCCTTATGGCCCGCCTTGCCGGCCGGCTCGGGGCCCTGAGGCGCGTCCCAGAAGAAGCGCAGCGTGGTCAGCGTTAGGTCGCGCGCCTCGGCGCGCGTGCACCAGCCCCGTTCGACCCCGATGGGATAGGCCGTCAGCGCGAAGCCTACCGCGGCGATCGAGCAGAAGCTCGGCGTCGGCCAGCGGTCGGGGACGAGCCCGTTGCGGCGGTTCACGGTGTCCCAGAACCAGCGGAAGGTACGCTCCTCGATATCCTCGTAGAAGGCGGGCAGCGTCCGGGTGGCACGCGCGCCATCGGGCCGCGCCACCGGGGTACAGGCGGGAAGCGCCGCAACCGCGGTGAGCAGCGAAGAGCGGGTGAGCAGGTCGCGACGGTCGATCATGGCAATCCTATCCCCCGAAAAAGGCGGGAGACGGCGCGAACGCCGTCTCCCAGGAGGGGTGTGTGAAACCGGTTACATCATCGCCGCGCAAAAAGCCACGCCATGCGGGGCGTCGGGCGTATCAGGAGCACGCGGTCAGCCACCGCGCGCGCCTTCCGGCCGTGCGGCGGTGGTCGCGCGCGCGATCAGCTCCGGCGCGTGCAGCTCCACCGGATCGCCCGGCCCCTTGCCCTCGAGCATGTCGACCAGCCGCGAGACTGCGCGCGCGCCGATCTCGGCGATGCGGACCCGGATCGTGGTCAGCGCGAGATAGCGGGCGAGGGGGATGTCGTCGAATCCGGCCACCGCCATGTCTTCGGGCACGCGCTTGCCGGCCTGGCGCAGGGCGTGGAGGCAGCCGAGCGCCATCATGTCGTTGGCGGCGAACACGGCGTCGCACGGGTCGCCGCTCGCGAGAATCTGGCGCGCCGCTGCTTCGCCGGCTTCTTCGTTGAAGTCGCCCGCGAGGATCCGAACCGGCATTTCGGGCGCCAGCTCGGCCAGCGCGTCGCGGAAACCCTGCGCGCGCTCCTGCGCGTCGACATTGCCCTCGGGGCCGGCGATATGGACGAGATGGCGATAGCCGCCGGCCAGCAGATGCGCGACCATCGCGCGGGCGCCGGCATGGTTGTCGAGGCGAAGCGCGGGCCGTGTGGCGACGTCCCCTGGCGCATTGATCAGCACCGCCGGCAGCGCGGCGGGCAGCGCGCGCTCGAGCGAACCGGGCTCGATATGCGGCGCCATTACGAGCAACCCGTCGACCCGCCCGCGCATCGCGCGCAGCGCGACCGCGGCCTGTTCGCTGTCGTCGTGCATGTTGGAGAGGAGCAGCAGGTAGCCGCGTCGGCGCGCCTCGCGGTCCATGCCCCGCACGCATTCGGAAAAGAACTCGCCGTGCAGGTCGGGGAGCACGACGCCGATGGCATGCGCCCGCGCGAGGCTGAGGCTGCGCGCGCCGGCATGTGGAACATAGCCAAGCTCGGTCGCGGCGGCGACGATCCGCTCGCGCGTCTCGCCGCGGACATTGTTGAGGCCGTTCAGCGCGCGCGATACCGAAGCGACCGAAACCTCGGCGCGGCGCGCGACATCGCGGATGGTGGCCTCGCCCATTTTTCTCCTGCTCCCGGTCTCACGCATGTTTCCACCGTTTCAGACCCCAAGGGCGATTGCAATCCTCGTCGGGCGAGGGTTATGTAACCGGTTACGGACGGTGCCAACAAGCGAAACTTCGGGAGAGGACCAACATGCTCGACACCAGGATCTCGCGACGCGCGGCGCTGATGGGGGCGGGTGCTGTCGCGGCTTGGGTCTCCAGCCCGGCACGCGCGCTGTTCCAGGCGGCGGCCCGCTTGCCGGTGCCGGCGTTCGTCGACAAGCTCGTCGCGCAGATGACGCTCGCCGAAAAGGCCGGCCAGCTGACCATCATGCCCGCGGCCTGGGCCGGCGGAGTCGCGGTCGCGCTCAACCCGGCGGGCAATGGCCCCGGCTTCGAGCAGCAGCTCGAAGAAGTGCGCCAGATGCAGCTCACCGGCGTGTTCAACGGCAACGGCGCCGAGATGGCGCGCCGGATGCAGAACGCGGCAATGCAGGAGTCGCGGCTCAAGATCCCGCTTCTGTTCGCCGCCGACGTGATCCACGGCCACCGCACGATCTTCCCGGTGCCGGTGGGCGAGGCGGCGAGCTTCGACCCCGATCTCGCCGAGCGGACTGCACGGATGGCCGCGTACGAGGCGGCGGCGTCGGGGATCGACTGGACCTTCGCGCCGATGGTCGACATTGCCCGCGACCAGCGCTGGGGCCGCACGATGGAGGGGGCGGGCGAGGACGTCCATCTCGGCAACCTGATGGCCGCGGCACGCGTCCGCGGCTTCCAGGGCAAGGACCTCAAGGCGGCCAACGCGGTGATGGCCTGTGCCAAGCATTTCGCGGCCTATGGCGCCGCCGAGGCGGGACTAGACTATAACAGCGTCGACGTTTCCGAACGGACGCTGCGCGAAGTCTATCTGCCGCCGTTCAAGACCGCGCTCGACCAGGGCGTGGCGACCTTCATGGCCTCGTTCAACGAATTGTCGGGTATTCCCGCGACGGGCAACGAATGGCTGATGCGCGGCGTGCTCCGCAACGAATGGGGTTTCGAGGGCTTCGTCGTCTCCGATTACACCGGCGACATGGAGATGATCGACCACGGCTTCGCCAAGGATTCGCGCGAGGCCGCGAAGCTCGCCTTCCTCGCCGGGGTCGACATGAGCATGACCAGCGGCTTCTACCGCAAGCACCTTCCCGAGCTGGTCGAGGCGAACGAAGTGCCGGTCGCACGCGTCGATGAATCGGTTCGGAAAGTGCTCGCAATCAAGGCCGCGCTCGGGCTGTTCGACGATCCCTTCCGCCGCATCGACGTCAAGCGCGAGAAAGCGCGCTCGCGGACCAGGCCGGCGCAGGCGCTGGCGCGCGAGGCCGGGCGCAAGTCGATCGTGTTGCTCAAGAACGAAGGCGACCTGCTGCCCCTGCCGAAGTCGGGCAAGAAGATCGCGATCATCGGCCCGTTCGCGTCGGGCAAGCACGACCTTAACGGACCCTGGGTAGTCTATGGCGCCAACGATTATGCCGTCGACCTCGCCGAGGGCGTGCGCGCCGCGGTCGCCGACCGGAGCAGCGTGACGGTGGTCGCGGGCTCGGGCGTCGAGGAGGCGATTCCCGGCGGGATCGACGCTGCCGTCGCCGCGGCGCGCGCCGCCGATGTGGTGCTGCTCGCGATCGGCGAGAATGAGAGCATGTCCGGCGAGGCGCAGTCGCGCGCCGAGATCGTCGTGCCGGCGCCGCAACAGGCGCTCGCCGAGGCCGTCGCCGCGGTCGGCAAGCCGGTGGTGGTGGTGCTCAAGAACGGCCGCGCGCTCGCGCTGCAGGGCGCGGTCGCGAATGCGCCGGCGATCCTCGTCACCTGGTTCCTCGGTACCGAGAGCGGCAACGCCACCGCGGACGTGCTTTTCGGCGACTATAGCCCCTCCGCGCGGCTGCCGTGCAGCTTCCCGCACTCGCCGGGCCAGCAGCCCTATTACTACGCGCACAAGGCCACCGGCCGCCCCAATCCGTCCGACGACAAGCTCGAGCCGTACAAGGCGCATTATCGCGGTATCCCCAATAAGGCGCTGTATCCGTTCGGTCATGGGCTGACCTATGGCCGGATCGACTATTCGGGGCTCAAGGTCGCGCCGACGCTGGCCTGGGATGGGGAGATCGCGGTAACCGCGACGGTCGCCAATCGCGGTACCCGCTCGGCCGAGGAGGTGGTCCAGCTCTACATCCGCGATCGCACCGCGAGCGTCACGCGCCCGGTCCGTGAGCTCAAGGCGTTCCGCAAGCTCAAGCTGGCGCCGGGCGCGTCGGAGACGGTGACCTTCAAGCTCGATCGCTCGCTGCTGATGTTCATCGGGCGGGGCGACAAGCCGACCGTGGAGGCTGGACTGTTCGACGTCTGGATTGCGCCCTCGGCGGAGGCCGAAGGCGTGCACGCGCAGTTCGAGTTGATCGCAGGCTGACCTTATTCCCCTCCCTGAAAGGGAGGGGCTAGGGGTGGGTGCGCGGCCCGCAGGGTCGCGCCCTACGAGCTGCGCCGCCGCGAAAGGCTTGCAATGTAGGATTTCAGTTGCTTGGCTCGCGGCCATCTCGCCACTGCCGCTCTTTGAACCTGTTGGAAAAGATTGGAGCCGGTACGCCGGTACACTGCCCGAAAAAGCAGCAACATAAATCGCGTTTCGGCAAACTTAGTCAATTTAAGGCCCGCTTGATCCGCCTTTCGGCCCACGCTTGTGCGACGCGCTCGAGTCGTCCTGTAGGAAAGCGTTGGCTATCGGCCCTGGTTTCCGCCGAGCCCCTTCACGATCCGCGCATGCGCGCCCTTGCCGAGCGGGTTGAGTAGCATCAGCCCGCATGACAGCGCCAGCGCGCACAGCGGCACCAGGGCAATCGTCCAGCGCATCGCGGCCAGAGTCGCCGCGCTCTGCTGGATGTTGGCGACATAGCCCGCGCGATCGAACCCCAGCCCGAGGATCGCGGTCGCCAGCCCGATCGCGACGCGCTGGAGCAATGCCGCCGCGCCGAACACCGCGCCTTCTACGCGCAGCCCGGTTGCCTGCTCGCCATATTCGATCGTGTTGGGCAGCATCGCCCAGAAGGCGAAGTGCAGTCCGACGATCGCCGCCTGCATGCCGACCAGGAACAATTGCATCGCCAGCGGCCGGTCGACATGCACCGCCGCGAACAGGGTCAGCCCGGCGATGCACGTGGCCGCCGCGACGAACCACAAGGCCCGCGTCCCCAGCACGCGCTGGAGCAGCATCCACACCGGCACCGCGACCGCGCTCACCACGCCCATCCAGGCGAGCGCATTCTGCCCGGCATCATCGCTGCCGAGGAAGTATTTGAAATAATAGAGTACCGACTTGTTGAGCACGGTCACGGCGACGATCATCGCCATCATCGCGAGGTTGAGCGTCACGAAGGCGCGGTTGGCGATCAGACTGGCGATGCTCGCGCGTAGCGAGGGCGGGGCAGGGGCGGCGGGCACCGCAGCCTCGCGATAGGTTGCGCCGACCAGCATCAGGATCGCCGTCCCAAGCACTGCGAACAGCACCGCCGCCCACAAATAGCCCTGCGCCATCACCCCGCCGCCGCCGATCCACGCTCCGATCGGCACCGTCCCGCGCGCGACCACCACCCAGGCGAGCGTCCCGAACAGCATCCGGGCGCCCGCGACGAACGCCCGGTCTTGGCTGTCGACGCTGATCCGCGCGCCCATCGCGAGATAGGGCACATTGATCGCCGCATAAGCGGTGCGGAACAGCAAATGGCCGATCACCACCAGCGCCAACCCCCACGCCCCTGTCCCCATCGGCGCATATGTAAGTACGCACGCCAGTCCGAGCGGCACGCTCCCGAGTACCAGCACGCGGCCATAACCATGCCGGGGCTGGTGTCGATCGGTCACCGCGCCCGCAAGGAAATTGGCAATCCCGTCCCAGACCGACGCCGCGGTGTAGATCGCCGCAGCGGTCGTCATCCGCAGCCCGAGCGCGTCGGTATAATAGAATAGCAGGAAGAGCATGATGCTCTGCCAGTAGAGATTGAACGCAAAGTCCCCGAAGGCGAACAGGATCAACCGGGCCTTTATCGGGAGATTGGTCGTCACTGCAATCTCCCAAAGGGCAGTGCTCCTGTTCTCGAAGGAGCACGAGAGCCGGCTTCACCTATTCGCCCTATCGCTATATCGCGCACTCATGAAGACCCTCGCCGATCCTGCCAACAGCCTTGCCGGCGGCCTCGCCGCGATCCGGGCGCGCTTCCAGGTGCCGGATGGGTTCCCACCCGCGGTGCTCGCCGCCGCCGAAGCGGCTGCCCGTCGTGCTCCGAGCGAACATGTGGACCGCACCGACCGTCCCTTCGTCACGCTCGATCCGGCGAGCGCCACCGATCTCGACCAGGCGTTTGCGATCGAGGCGAGCGGCGACGACTTGCTGCTCCATTATGCGATCGCGGACGTCGCCTGGTTCGTGGCGGACGGCGATGCGCTCGACACCGAGGCATGGCGACGCGGTACGACATTCTACCTGCCCGACGGCAAGGCCAGCCTCTACCCGCCGGTGCTCAGCGAAGGCGCGGCCAGCCTGTTGCCCGATCAGTTGCGGCCGGCGGTGATCTTCACCGTCCGTGTCGCGCCGGACGGCACCGTGCGGCTCGACGGCGCCGAGCGCGCGATCATCCACAGCACTGCCAAGCTTGCTTATGACAGCGTTTGCGAAACCGATCTGCCGGCGGATTTCGAGGGGCTCACGACGCGGCTGGAAGCGGCCGAGAAACGGCGCGGCGCAGCACGCGTCGATCCGCCCGAGCAGGAAGTCGCGGCGCGCCCCGGCGGCGGGTTCGAGCTGGTGTTCCGCCCGCGGCTCCGTTCGGAGGCGCGCAATGCCGCGCTGTCGCTGGCCGCGAACATGGCGATCGCCGACGCGCTCTATGCGCATCAAACGGGGCTTTTCCGCGTGATGGCCGAGCCGGACGCGCATGCCATCGCCCGCCTCCGCCAGACCGCGGCGGCGTTCGGGTTGGAATGGCCAACTGTGGCATCGCTCGCCCAGTTCGAGGCGACGCTCGATAGTCACGATCCGAAGCAAGCGGCGTTCATGCTCGCGGTCCGCCGCGCGGGGCAGGGTGCCTCGTACCAGCCCTTCACTCCGGGCGTCGCGCCGTGGCACGCGGCGGTCGCGGCGCGTTATGCCCATGCCACCGCGCCGCTGCGCCGCCTCGCTGACCGCTACGTGATCCGCGCGACGCTCGCAGTCGCCAACGGCCAGCCGGTCCCGGCGGCGGTGACCGATGCCTTCGCGAAGCTCCCGCCGGTAATGGCGCGTGCCGATGCGATCGCCGGGCAGATCGACCGCGCGGTGATCGATCTAGCCGAGGCCGTGACGCTGCAGGGCAGGGAAGGTGAGACCTTCGCCGCAGTCGTCACCGATGCCGACGCGCGCGGCGCACGGATCCAATTGCGTGACCTCGCCGTGGTCGCCCGGCTGCCGATGGCCGGCGCCGAGCCCGGCAACGCGCTCACCGTGCGGCTGACCGCCGCCGATCCCGGGCAGCAACGGATCAGTTTCGAGCCGGCAACCTGATACGGCTCGATCAGCCCAGCCCGGCGAGGCTCGCCGCAAGCTCGTCCTGCCGGAATGGCTTGGCGAGCCGCGGCAAATCGGGCGAAATGCTCTCGAGATCGGCATAACCCGAGACGATCAGCGTCTTCACGTCCGGGTGACGCTCACGGACTTCGCGAACGAGCTCGGCGCCGCGCATCCCCGGCATAAGATGGTCGGTGACGAGGAAATCGACTCGGTGGTCGCCGAGATAGTCCAGCGCCGCGCGTCCGCTCTCCTTCTCGACCACTGCATAGCCAAGATCGCGCAGCAGCTCGCCCGTCGCGGTGCGCACTGCGGGCTCGTCGTCGACCAGCAGCACCATGCCTGCCGCACCGCCGGTCTGGGGCGGAGCCGGCTTGTCGGTGCCGACCACCGGACGGCCGGCGACCGGTAGGAACAATTCGACCAGGGTTCCCAGGCCCGGCTTGCTCGACAGCAGCATCGCGCCGCCAAGCTGCGAGATCAGGCCGTGCACCATCGACAGGCCCAGGCCAGTGCCCTTGCCAACCCCCTTGGTGGAAAAGAAGGGTTCGACCGCGCGCGCCATCGTATCTTCGTCCATCCCCGCGCCGCTGTCGGCTACGGTGAGTCGCACATAGTCACCCACAGGCAGTTCGGCGCGGTTCCCTGACTCCAGCGTTACTCGCGATGCCGCGAGGGTCAGCCGCCCGCCCTCCGGCATCGCGTCGCGGGCATTCACGCTGAGGTTGAGGATCGCCATCTCGAGCTGGTTGGCGTCGGCAAGGGCGGGGGGCAGGTCCTGGGCCAGGTCGACGCTCAGCTTGATCTGCGGGCCCGAGGTGCTCGCGATCAGATCGGACATGCCATGGATCAGCGCGGCGAGGTCGACCGGCCCGGGCTGGAGCGGCTGTCGCCGTGCGAAGGCGAGCAAGCGCTGTACCAGCGTCCGCGCGCGCTCCGCCGATTCTAGTGCGGCGCCGATCAGCCGCTGCTCGCGCTCGCCGCTTTGGCTGCGCCGCAGCAGATCGAGGCTGCCGATGATCGGGGTCAGCAGATTGTTGAAATCATGCGCGACGCCGCCCGTCAGCTGCCCCAGCGATTCCATTTTTTGCGACTGGCGCAGCGCATCCTGCGCGCGCTCGAGCTCCTCGCGGCGCTCGACTTCCTCGGTGACGTCGCGGCCGATAACATAGGCCTCGCCTTCACCGGGCGCCGCGGTCCAGGCGAAGCGCCGCCACGACCCGTCCCGCGCGCGTAGCCGGGCGACGAAATCGCGCAGTGGGCCCGTCGCCGCCGCGCGGACGGCATCGGTCATCCCCTGCGACTCTTCTGGATGCAGGAAGCGATCGAAGCGCTGGCCCAGCACGTCCTCGGGTGCGTAGCCCAGCAGCGTGCCGAGCGCCGGATTGACCGCGCGAATTTCCCAGCGCCGCCCCACCACGAGCATCAGGTCGCTGCTCAGCCGCCACATGCCGTCGCGTTCGGCGGTGCGTTCGGCGATTTGTTGCTCGAGTGTCTCGTTAAGTGTCTTCAGCGCCTCCTGCGCCTCGCGCCGCTTGGTCACGTCGCGGACGATGCCCGTCGTGCGGATCGCCCTTCCGCGCCCATCGCGCTGCACGATGCCGCGCGTAGCGACCCAGCTGATAGCGCCGTCGGGGCGGACGATCCGGTACTCGGTCGAGAAATCCTCACCCGACTGGATCGTGCGCTGCACTTCGCCGAGCACGCGTTCGCGATCCCCGGGATGAACGATGCCGACGCAATCCTCGGCTGTCAGGTCCGCACTCGGCGCAATGCCCAATATCTCGCCGGTCCGTGCCGACCAGCTGCCGCGCCGCGCCCTGAGATCCCAGTCCCACGTGCCGATCCGCGCGCCGTCCACCGCCAGCCGCAGCCGGCTCTCGCTCTCGCGCAGCGCCGCCTCGGCGCGCACGCGCTCGACATGCGCCCAGCTCCGCTCGGTCACTTCGCGTAACAGGCCGAGCTCGTCGGCGGTCCATCGGCGCGGGCGCGAATCGTGGATGGCCATCAGCGCGGTGAGCCGGCCCTCCTTGAGGAACGGCATGCAGATCGTCGCCTGGACGCCGATGTCGAGGAACGCCCGCGCGCCGTCCTCGCCGAGCTGATTGGCGTCGTCGATCACCAGTGGATGGCCTGCCTTGAGACTGGCGACGGCCAGGCTTCCGAAGGTGGCGAGGCTATATCGCCCGACGATGCTCCGGGCATGCGCGGCGTGCCAGTCGCCGCGAATGTTGAACATGTCCTCGTCGGATTCCATGTCGGCATAGGCGCAATCCGATCCATGGAGGTGCTCGCCGAGCATCCGGGTGGTGATCGCCATCACCGTATCGGCATCCGTCGCCTGCGCGGTCGCGACGCCGAGTGCGTCGAGGAACCGTAGCCGTGCCTCGTTCCTGCGAAGTGCCTGCTCGGCCTCGCGCCGGGCGACGGCGCTCCGCGTGCGCTCGGCGACTTCCCGGATCAGCGCGAGTTCGTCGTTGCTCCAATCGCGCGCGACGGCGTTGTTGAGAAACAGCAAGGCGACGAACCCGCCTTGCTCGGTCACGGGCATGTTGACGAACGACCGCGCGCAGATCGCGGCCAGGCTCGCCGCGGTGCTCGCTGTGCGCGGGTCGCGTTCCGCATCGGCGACCACGACGGTGCGTCCGGCCTTCAAATCGTCGATATAGCTGCCATAATCGCGGAAACGGAGCGTCCCGGCGATGCTCTTGACCCCGGGCGCGTTCCAGTCGCGCTCGATCCGGATCGTCTCGGCCCGCTTGTCGATCGTGCCATAGCCTGCGCGGCTAACGCCCAGCCGTCGCCCGAGCATCGCCGCGGCGGCATAAGCGATCGCGTCGGGATCCTCGAGGTCGCGAAGGCTTTCGGCGAGTTCGGCAAGGGCATCGGGGCGGGGAGTCTCGATTTTTGCCACCGCATGCCCCTCGTTCGGCAAGCCCATTCCCGCCGCCTATCGGAAGATACAGCCAAGCCGCTAATAGACCAGCGTTTTTGTCTGATGGACGTTGATGGTCGGCAAGGCTAACCCGCAACGGTGAACATCGAAATGGCCACGTCCGAGGCATCCAGCTTCCGAAGTCGCGGCTTTCTCATTTTTTATGCGCTCGCTTATGCCGGGCTGTTCGTCAGCTTCATTCCGTTTCTCTCGGTGTTGCTCCCCCTCAAGGTCACTGCCGTTGTCGATCCGGAACATCGCGTCGCGCTGCTCGGCACCGCGACCCTGGGTGGTGCGGCACTGGCGAGCGTCGCCAATCTCCTCTTCGGCGCGCTCAGCGACGGGAGCTATCGGCGGCGCGGCACACGGCGGCCATGGATCCTTGCCGGGCTGATCCTGTCGATGCTTGCCTATGCCCTGTTCTACCGCAGCAGCGACGCGCTCTCGATGCTCGCCGCAATTGGTTTGCTCCAGATCGCGATCAACATGATGTTCGCTCCGCTGGGCGCGATCATGGCCGACGAAGTCCCCGACGCGCAGAAGGGGTTCGTGGCCGGGCTGATGGGAGCAGCGCACCCCTTCTCCTCGCTGGTGGCGGTGGGCGTCACCCTCCACATCCTCGGGTCGCAAGCGGTCCGCTATGCACTACTGTGCGCCGTGATCGCACTGCTGGTGCTGCCGCTGCTGCTCTACCTTCGCGAGCGCAGCGATCCGCTTCCCGAGCCGCCCGCTGTGCTCCGCGTCCGCCGCCGCATCGATTTTGCGCGCATTTGGATGGCTCGGATGCTCGTTCAGGTCGCGAGCAACGGGCTGTCGACCTACGGGCTGTTCTATTTCCTCGCGGTGGCGGGCCAGAAGATCCCCGACAAGGCGCATGCCGAGGCGGCGAGCGAAGGCGTCGCCACGATCTTCGCCGGCGTGGCGATCGTCGCGCTGGCCGTGACAATCGCGGCCGGCCACATTTCCGATCTGGCCATGCGGCGCAAACCCTTCCTCGCCGCCGCCGCGCTGGCGATGGCCGCGGGACTCGCGATCATGGCAGGCGCGCATGACTGGACCGTGGCAACGCTCGGCTTCGGCGTCGCCTTTGCCAGCATGTCGGTGTTCCTCGCGCTGCAATCCGCGCTGGCGATGCAATTGCTGCCCTCGCCGCGGCACCGCGGACGCGATTTGGGGATCCTGAACCTCACCAACACGCTGCCGGCGATGGCCGCACCGTTGCTCGCGCTGGTGCTGAGCCCGGACAAAGCGGGCTATGCCCCTTGGTTGCTCCTGCTCGCGCTGTGCGTGCTTGCCGGCGGTGGGGTGGCGATGACGGTCAAGACGCAGGATTGAGCGCGCGGCCCTTGTCCGAGAGGCTGCGGAAGGTGATCGACCAGCGCGGCACTTCCATCGGCGCGATGCTGTGCTCCCATTGGTGCCGCGCCTCGCTCGAGAGATGATAGACTGAGCGCGGCGCGAGCGGCGCGGCGAAGCGATCGAACCCTCCCGGCCGACGCTTGCGGAAACGCATCGTCGCGGGATTGGCGAGCGAGACGCCGATCACATGTTCGAATACCGGCCGATCCTTGTGCCAGCCGATCCCGGCGCCGGGATCGTAGCGGATCAGCAAGGCATGGGCGAAATCGGCTGCGGGCAGTCCGGCGAACCTCGCCGCTGCCTCGCGCAACGGAAGCAGCCATTCGGGGAGCGGCGCGCCCTGCGTGAAGCTGGCATCGTCGAAGTCGTAGCGCCAGCCGAAGCTGGTGGTGAGCCGCTTGCCGAGCCATCCCTGGAACCGAAACGGATGTAGTTCGAGCGAGTTGATCGCTGCTATCAGCCGCTGCTCCTCGTCCTGCGTCACCAGTGCCTCGCCATAGCGAAGCCCCGGAAGCGCGGGCACGCCGAACAGGTCGGCAGGGAAAGCGGGAAGGGGCACGGATCGTCTCGACTTGCTCTCGGGAAAATTGGGAAGCGGAGGGCGATTCGCCAACCCTCCGCGGCTAACATTTGCAACGCGGGTCAATCGAATTTTCTTATTAAAACTCGTTGGGATTCCGTCTCATAGCGGGTTGCAACGGAAGCATTTGCGGCATAGCGGTGCCCCCCGTGAAAGAACAAATGATTGCTGAAGTCGACCGCGCGTCGGGGTTCCTCAAAGCGCTGTCCGGTCGTAGCCGCCTGTTGCTGTTGTGCCATTTGTGGGACGGCGAGAAGTCCGTCGGCGAGCTCGCGAAGCTCACCGGCGCGCGTGATACCGCCGTGTCGCAGCAATTGGCGCTGCTCCGCCGCGAGGGCATGGTCGCCGCGCGCCGCGCCGGGCAGATGATCTTCTATTCGCTGGCGAGCCCAGAGGCGAAGCGGATGCTGGAATCGCTGCACGACCTGTTCTGCGCCGAGCCGCTGGCCAAGGCTGCCGAATAAGGCCTCTCGCGCTGCGTCAGCGCGAGCCGAGGTCAGCGCCGCCGTTCGAGCGCGCCGCGCGCCGCGGCGACGATCAGCTCGAGCGGGCGGTTGACTCGCATCCGGTGCCAGCCGGAGAGCTCGCCCACCGAGCGGCGCGATTGCTCGCGAACCACCTCGGCAGTGGCGTCGGATGCATCGTCGACGCGGGCACTGACCCGCGCGATTCGCTCGCGCTCGGGAGCCTCGAGCCAGATGCCGGTGAAGGGCACGTCGAGGCGGAAGGCGATCGCCTCGGCGACGTCGCGTTCGCTGCGGCTCATGAACACCGCGTCGAGGATCACCGACGATCCGCAGGCGAGATGATCGTAGGCCGATTCGAACAGCGCCTCGTAGGTCGCCTCGTCGCTGTGCCGGGTGTAGTGTGCGGGGGGCAGGCGGGTTTCCGGGGGCAGTCCGGCAAGGCGCTTGCGGAAAATGTCCGAGCGCAGCACGCGCGCGCCGGGACCGCGGCCCAGCCGCGCGCCGAGCAGGCGGGCAAGGGTCGACTTGCCGGTGCCGGACAATCCGCCGATCACGACGAGGCGGGGCGGGGCAGGGGCGAGCGTAGTGTGGGCCAGGGCCGCGTCGCCGGCTGCGGCAGCGTGCAGTGCGACGAATAATGGAAGCGCCGCCCAGCCGGTCGCGCCCTGGGGGGCGACGTCGACATAGCGATTGGCGACAATGTTGGCCTCGGCGGTACGATTGTTTCGGGCCATTTCGGTCAGGCGTGCGGCGAGATCGAACAGGACATCCTCGGCACCGCCGGGCAACTGTTTCACACGTTGCGCGCTTGCCCGGCGCTGGAGCTGCGGAAGCTGGCGCGTCCATTCGCGCGCCTGGGGCTCCACCTTCGCCAGTTGTGCGATCCGCGCGAGAAACGCCGTACCGTCGCCGGGCGGGGCCGCGGCATGGCTCGAAGCGATGCCGTCCGAGAAGCGATGGAGCGCCGACGCATTCAGCCCGCCCTCTTCGAGCAGCAGTTGAGGCGAAGCGTATTGCGTTTCGGCCAACGCGGCCATTGCAGCTCTCCCTTGCGCTCCCCTTAAGCGCGCTTTGGCGGGCTAGCACCGCTTTTCTGAACGACAGCCGACGCGGCGGCAGATTTCAGGGAATGTGTGGTTTGCTGGCCGGCAATGGCGCGCGAACTTTCTTGGCCCTCCATTGAGGGAAGGGGCTCGATATCTTCAAGCCCCCCGAACCGTCGTCGCGGCGAAGTGCTTGGCGAAGACCGCGCGAAGCGATTTCGGCTGAAACTTATCGTCATAAGGCGTCGCGCGCTTGCGCGTGCCGTCGGCGCGCGGCTTGAAGCCGTTGAGCCAGCTATATCGGTCGGACATTCCCCAGACGAGCACGTCACGGAGCTGGGGATAGTCGAACAGGATCGCGAGATAGGCATCGGCGTAAGCGGCGACCGCGGCGTCGCGGATCTTAGGGTCGCCCGGCAAGTTGCGGTCGTTGACGTCGAACTCGGTAATCAGCAACTGGTATCCCATCGCGACGACCTGATCGAGAAAGCGGCGCCACTCAGCCTCCTGCCGCGCCGCGGTCTGGCGGGGATCACCATACACGCCGATATGCGTTTGCACGCCGAGCGCGTCGACGGGCACGCCGCGCTTGCGAAAGCCTTCGAGCAGCTCGAGCACACCGGCGCGGTGGGTCTCGTTGTCGGGCTCCCAGCTCATATAGTCGTTGTAGACCAGTTGCGCCTTGGGCGCGTGCTCGCGCGCGGTGTGGAAGGCGAGGTCGACCATCGCATCGGCATCGCCGAACGCCTTTGACAGCACCGTCTCGCGCTGGCGGCCGGTCTTTTCGTCGACCGTCTCGTTGACCACGTCGAAGCTGGTCAGTCGGTCACCGTATCGGCTGCAGAGCGTGCGGATATGATCGGTGAGCAGCGTCTCGGCTCTGGCGCGCGGGTTCGGGCCGAAATCATAATCGACGAGCCATTGGGGGAAATATTGCTGCTTGTGCCAGAGCAGGGTGTGCCCGCGCATCGCCATGCCCTTGGCTTCGGCATAAGCGAGCAGGTCGGCGAAGCGCGCGACCTCAAAGTGAACCGGATCGGGGCGCAGTCGCTGCCATTTGAACTCGTTTTCGGGAACGAGGATGCTGCATTCGCGCTCGAGCAGCGCGGCATAAGACGGATTGGCAAACGAGCCTGCGTCGGCGCCGGGCGCGCTCCACGCGACGCACGAGCCGAAGCGCATGCCCTTGGCCCTGGCGAGCGCCGCAAGCGAAGGGTTGTCCAGCGCGAGAGCCGGACCGGCGGCGGCACAGGCTGCGGTTGCGGCCAGCATTTCGCGGCGCGTCCATCGCGACATGGCGCTATCCTCTCTATCGTTCGCGAGCGGTGTGCCCTGCATCTGATAGCGCTACCATGATCAAGCTGCTACGGACAAGTCAAGGCGGCGGCAAACCGGCGCGACGAGAGGATCGAGATGCGGCAATTGCTTGCGGTTGTTCTGCTGGTGCTGGGGGCAATGCTGCCGGCGGGCGTTCGCGCGGAGACGGGCTACGACCTGTGGCTGCGCTATCAGCCGATCGAGGCGACGTGGCGGGATCGATACGCCGGTCGGGTCACGCAGATCACCGGGACAGGCGGGCCGACGATCCTCGCCGCGACCGACGAACTGCGCCGCGGCGTTGCCGGCATGCTCGGCTACGACCCGGCGCGGGTCGAGACGGTGCGCGACGGCGCGGTGGTGCTCGGGACCGCGACCTCGCCGCGGATCGCGCCGCTCGGGCTGCCGCTCGCGCGATTGGGGTCCGAGGGCTATCTGATCCGCAGCGCGACGATCGAGGGCAAGCGGGTGACCGTGATCGCCGGCAATGCCGAGATCGGGGTGCTCTACGGCGTGTTTCGCTTTCTCAGGCTGATCCAGACGCGGCAGCCGCTCGACGCACTCGACATTGCCGACGCGCCGAGGCTCAAGGTGCGCGTGCTCAATCATTGGGACAATCTCGATCGCTATGTCGAGCGCGGCTATGCCGGGCAGTCGATCTGGGACTGGCAGAAGCTCCCCGGCTACAAGGACCCGCGTTATACCGATTATGCCCGGGCGAATGCGTCGATCGGTATCAACGGGACGGTCCTCACCAACGTCAATGCCAATGCCGATGTGCTGCGGCCCGAATGGCTGGCGAAGGTCAAGGCGCTGGCGGATATATTCCGGCCTTATGGGGTCAAGGTCTATCTGACCGCGCGCTTTTCGGCGCCGATCGAACTGGGCGGGCTCAAGACCGCCGATCCGCTCGACCCCGCGGTCTCGGCGTGGTGGAAGGCCAAGGTCGACGAGATCTACCGCGTGATCCCCGATTTCGGCGGGTTGCTGGTCAAGGCCAATTCGGAGGGGCAGCCAGGGCCGTCGGATTACAAGCGCAGCCACGCCGAGGGGGCCAACATGCTCGCCGATGCGCTGGCGCCGCACGGAGGCACGCTGATGTGGCGCGCCTTCGTCTATGCCGCGGAGAACCCTGACGACCGGCATAAGCAGGCTTATACCGAGTTCCAGCCGCTTGACGGGAAATTCCGCGACAACGTTCTTGTTCAGGTCAAGAATGGCGCGATCGACTTCCAGCCGCGCGAGCCGTTTCATCCCTTGTTCGGGGCGATGCCCAGGACGCCGCTGATGATGGAAGTCCAGATCACCAAGGAGTATCTCGGCTTCGCGACGCACCTCGCTTATCTCGGACCGATGTGGGAGGAAGTGCTTCAGGCCGATACCTTCCGCCCGCGCAAGGGCAGCACCGTCGCCAAGGGGATCCGCGGGATCGCGGGGGTCGCCAATATCGGCAGCGATGCGAACTGGTCGGGATCGCAATTCGACCAGGCGAACTGGTACGCGTTCGGGCGCTTCGCCTGGGATCCCGAGGCCAGGGCCGAACCGATCGCCCGCGACTGGGCCGCGATGACCTGGGGCAATGATCCGGCCGTGACCGGAACGATCGTGAAGATGATGATGGCGTCGCGCGAGGCGGTGGTCGATTATATGACGCCGCTGGGGCTGGGGCATCTGATGGCGACGGGGCACCATTATGGGCCGGGGCCGTGGGTCTCCGATCTCGCGCGGCCGGAGTGGAACCCCGTCTATTATCACAAGGCGGATGCCGCAGGGATCGGCTTCGACCGGACCGCGACCGGGACTAACGCTGTCTCGCAATATGCCCCGCAGGTCGCCGCGGTCTTCGGCGACCGCAAGCGCGTGCCCGAGGCGCTGCTGCTATGGTTTCATCATCTGCCATGGGAATATCGCATGCGCTCGGGGCGGTCGCTGTGGGACGAACTGGTCACGCGCTACGATCGCGGCGTCGACGCCGTGGGTGCTATGCAGGCGTCGTGGGACGCGCTCGAGGGCAAGGTCGACGCGCGGCGCTGGGGCGAAGTCCGCGACTTCCTCGCGATCCAGCGCAGCGAGGCGCAGTGGTGGCGCGACGCGTCGATCGCCTATTTCCAGTCGGTGTCGAGAGGGCCGCTGCCGGCTGGGCACGCGGCGCCGCCGCACGATCTCAACTGGTACAAGGCGATCCGCACGCCGTATGCCCCGGGCAACGGCAAGTGATGGGCGGGGATCGGATGCGCTTTGGCTTCGGACTGCCAGCGCTGGCGTTGCTGCTTGCGGCGCCCGCCGCGGCGCAGCCGGTCGCGCAGTTCGGCTGGTTCGAATATCGCGGCGGGGACCCGGTCGACCGCGCCAACCCTCCCGCGCCCGATCAATATCGCAATCCGATCCTGCAGGGCTTCTATCCTGATCCCAGCGTCACGCGCGTCGGCAAGGACTTCTACCTCGTCACCTCGACCTTCGGTTACTTCCCCGGCATCCCGGTGTTCCACAGCCGCGACCTGGTGAGCTGGACCCAGATCGGCAATGCCATCGACCGGCCGGACCAGCTCGACTTCAAGCAGCTCGGCCTGTCGCGCGGGGTGTTCGCCCCGACGATCCAGGCCAAGGCAGGGACATTCTACATCCTCAACACCTGCGTCGATTGCGGCGGCAATTTCGTGATCACCGCGAAGAACCCGGCAGGGCCGTGGTCCGACCCGATATGGCTGCCCGATCTCGAGGGCGGGATCGATCCGTCGCTGTTCTTCGACGACGACGGCAAGGCCTGGATCGTCAACAACGGCCCACCCGCCGGTCCGCCGCAATATGAAGGGCACCGTGCCCTGTGGGTGCAGCAGTTCGACGTGAAGGTGCGCAAAACCTTCGGCCCGCGGACGATGCTGGTCGACGGCGGGATCGACATCCGCACCAAGCCGGTGTGGATCGAGGGGCCGCACATCTTCAAGAACGACGGTTGGTATTATCTGTGCGCGGCGGAGGGCGGCACCGCCGAAGGGCACAGCCAGGTGATCCTGCGGTCGAAGCGCGTCACCGGTCCCTATGTCGCGGGGCCGAACCCGATCCTCACCCAGCGCGACCTGCTGCGCGACCGCGCCGATCCAATCACCTCGGCGGGGCATGCCCAGCTCGTCACCACGCCCGACGGCAAATGGTGGGCGACCTTCCTGGCGGTGCGGCCCTATGCCGATGATTTCTATTCGACCGGCCGCGAGACCTTCCTGATGCCGGTGCGCTGGGAGCATGGCTGGCCGCGGATCACCGATCCGGGACAGGCGATCCCCTGGGTAGCAGCGCGGCCTGCTCTGCCGGTCCAGCCCGCGCCGCCGGTGCCGACCAGTGGCGCATTCATGGTCCGCGACGAATTCGACGGGGCGAAGCTTCCGCTGCATTGGATGATGCTGCGCAACCCACGCTCGAACTGGTTCACCCTGGCCAACGGTACAATCAGCCTCCAGGCGCGTCCGGTCGGGCTGGGCGACAAGGGCAATCCCTCGTTCCTCGCACGCCGCCAGCAGCACCGCAACGCCGCCGCCGAGACGGTGGTGCGCTTCACCCCCGAGGAGAATGGCGACCGCGCCGGCATCGCGGTGCTCCAGAACGACGATTACTGGTATTTCCTCGGCCTGAAGCAGGTCGGCGGCAGGCTGGCGCTCGTGCTCGATCGCCGCGAGGGGCCCGGGCAGGACGCGGCCGGCGAGACCGTCGCCGCGGTCCAGGCGGAGATATACGGGATCGCGCCGGGCAAGCCACTCGCGCTGCGCATCGAAATGCACGGCAACCGCTACATCTTCTCTTATGCCCGCGTGCTCGGCAGCCCGGACTTGCCGATGCTGGCGTGGCGGCCGCTCACCCGGCTGACCACCGACGCACTGACGACCAAGACCGCCGGCGGATTCATCGGCTCGACCTTCGGGATATTCGCCGGGAGCGCTACTTCACCGTAAGCGTGGTGCTCTTGAGCTTGACCGAGTCCGGGCCCGACGAGATCGTGAAGGTGCCGGGCTCGACGACGCGCTTCATGTCGACGTTCCACAGCGACAGGTCGCGCGGGGTGAGCTCGAACTCAACGGTCTTCTTCTCGCCGGGCTGGAGGCTGACGCGCTCGAAGCGCTTGAGCTCCTTGACCGGCCTCGTGACGCTGGCGAGATCGTCGCGGACGTAGAGCTGGACGACCTCGTCGCCAGCCCGGCTACCGGTGTTGGCGACGTCGACAGTCACCTTGACGTTGTTGTACCGGCCGATCGTCGGGGTCGCGAGCACCGGGGCGGCGATGTCGAATGTAGTGTACGAAAGCCCGTAACCGAACGGATAGAGCGGGCTGGTCTCGGCGAAGAGATAGCCGCGGCGCGCGCTCGGCTTGTGATTGTAGAACATCGGCAGCTGGCCGACGTCGCGCGCGATCGTCACGGGCAGCTTGCCGCCCGGATTGGCCCGGCCGAACAGCACGTCGGCGACGGCGTTGCCGGTCTCCTGGCCGAGATACCAGCCTTCGAGCAGCGCGGGGGCGTTCTCCGACAGATACTTCACCGACAGCGGCCGACCGTTGAGCAGCAGCACCACCACGGGCTTACCGAGCGCGAAGATCTCCTTGGCGAGCTGGTTCTGCGGGCCGATCAGCTCGAGGCTGTTGCGGTCGCCGAGATGGTTGTCGGCCCAAGCCTCGCGGCTGAGCTGTTCGTTGTCGCCCAGTACCAGCACGATCGTGTCGGCATTTTTCGCGGTCTCGATCGCCTCGGCGCGGAGGCGATCGTTGGTCGCGTCGTCGACCAATTCGACCGCATCTTCGGCCCAGGCGCGGCTCTTGGTGAGCTTCACGCCCTCGGCGAAATCGACTGCGAACTTGCCCTTGCCCTCATTCCTGAGACCTTCGAGCACGCTGACGACGTGGCGCGGCACATCGCTATAGCCGCCGATCGGGGTGTCGCTGGCATGGGTGCCGATCACGGCAAGGCGCTTGATCTTGCCGGCGTCGAGCGGGAGCAGGCCCTGATCGTTCTTGAGCAGCACGATTGCCTGCCGCGCGGCCTCGCGGGCGAGGGCGATCGCGTCGGGAGTCTCGGTCTTCCGCACCGCCGCCTTGGCGTCGACATAGGGGTTCTCGAACAGCCCGGCGTTGAACTTGAGCTTTAGGATGCGGCGCACCGACTCGTCGATCTGCGCCTCGCTCACCCGGCCTTCGCGGACGAGCTGCGGCAGGTTGGCATAAGCCTCGGCATCGGGGGTTTCGAAATCGACCCCGGCATCGAGCGCGCGGACCGCGGCATCGCTGAGATTGTCGAACAGCTTGTGCCGGGTCATCAGCTCGCGGATCGCGAAATAGTCGCTGAGCACAACGCCCTTGAAGCCCCATTCCTGGCGCAACACGTCATGGAGCAGCCAGCGATTGGCGTGACTCGGGATGCCGTCGATCTCGTTGTACGAGGGCATCACCGACATCACCGGCAACTCGGTCACCGCACGCTCGAACGGCGGGAAGAAATTCTCGCGCAGGGTACGCTCGGAGACGGTGGCGGGGCCGATATTGGTACCGCTCTCGGGCGCGCCATGGCCGGTCATGTGCTTGAGGGTCACATAGACCTTGTCCTTGGCCAGCGGCAGCGTCGTGCCCTGGAAGCCGCGGATCGCGGCCAGGCCCATCTCGCCGACCAGATAGGGGTCCTCGCCATAGGTCTCCTCGATCCGGCCCCAGCGTGGGTCACGCGCGACGTCGACGACGGGCGCGAGCGCGAGATTGGCGCCGCGGGCGCGCATCTCGCGTGCCGCGACGGAGAAGATCCGCTCCTGCAGCTTGGGATTCCAGGTGCTGGCGAGCGCGATCGCCTGCGGGAAGCTGGTCGCGCCGGGGGCGACATAGCCGTGCAGTGCCTCCTCGTGCAGGATAAGCGGAATGCCGAGCCGAGTCTTTTCGACCGCCCATTTCTGTGCGGCGTTGATGTAGCGGGCAGTATCCTCGGCGCTGCGGTTGATCGTGCCGGCGGCGGCGCCCGCCGCTGGGCCCTGGGTGATCGCGCGGCGGTCATAAGGGCGCGAGATCTGGCCGAGCCCGTTGGGGAAATTGCTGCTCGCCTTGGCCGCGTCGAATTCACCCTCGGGGGTCTGGATCTTGTCCTTCTGGAGCCAGATCGCGACCATCTGCTGGACCTTTTCCTCCAGGGTCATGCGCTGGAGCAGGTCCTCGACGCGCGCGTCGATCGGCTGGGAGGCTTGCTTGTAGAGCGGCTTGTCGGCGCGGCTGCTCTGCGCGGCGGCGATGGGCGCCTGCGTGGGCAGGACGGCGATTGCGGCGACAGCGGCGAGCGCCGCGACGCGGAACCGGCGGGAAATGAGCATGTGCCTCTCCTGATCGGCGCTGTGCACCTTGTTTTGGTAGCGCTATCAGCTATCGTTCCGCCGATGCGGGGTCAACCGTAACGCAACCGGTTTCATCTCGATTGCATTCCGCGAAACCGCATCTTATGCCCTTGGCCGCAAAGGACGGGGATGAGCAAACCTAGCCGAAGAAGTCGCGGGACAGTCACCGTGCAGGACGTTGCGCGCGTCGCCGGTGTGTCGGCGATGACGGTATCGCGTGTCGTCAACGGCGGCACCAATGTGCGCGAGACCACGCGCGAGGCCGTGCTCGCCGCGATCGCCCAGCTCAATTATTCGCCGAACAGCGCCGCGCGCAGCCTCGCCGCGGGCGACGCGACGCAGATCGGGCTGCTCTATTCGAACCCGTCGGCAGCGTATCTGTCGCAATTCCTGATCGGCGCTTTGGCGGCGGCGCGGCGCGCGGGCTGTCACCTGGTGCTCGAAGCATGCGAGAGCGAGCGCCCCGATGAGCAGGCCGAGGCCACGCGCAGCTTCGCCTCGACAAGCGTCGAGGGGGTGATCCTCCCGCCGCCGCTGTCCGAAGCGGCGCCGGTGCGCGCCGAGCTCGAAGCGGCGGGAATTCCGTGGGTGTCGGTAGCGATGGGGCTGCCGCCGGCGCGCAGCCTCAACGTGCGGATCGACGATTTCGAAGGCGCCGCGGCGATGACCCGGCACCTGCTCGACCTCGGGCATCGCAAGATCGGCTTCATCCGCGGCAATCCCAACCAGACGTCGAGCGCCGAGCGCTATCGCGGCTTTGCCGCCGCGCTCGAAGAAGCGGGGATCGACATCGCCTCGGCGGCGGTCGAGCAGGGCTATTTCACCTTCCGCTCGGGGATCGTCGCGGCCGAGCGGCTGCTCGACCGGGCCGAGCCGCCGACCGCGATCTTTGCCAGCAATGACGACATGGCGGCCGCTGCGGTGGGCGTCGCGCATCGCCGCGGATTGCACGTGCCGCAGGATCTGAGCGTGGTCGGGTTCGACGACACGTCGCTCGCCACCACCGTCTGGCCCGAGCTCACCACGGTGCGCCAGCCGATCTCGACGATGGCCGAGGAGGCGCTGGCCTTGCTGCTTGCGCGGATCCGCGCGCATCGCTCGTCGGAGAGCGACAAGCTCGAAGAGCAGGTGCTCGATCACGAATTGATCGTCCGCGAGTCCTCGGCGCCGCCCAAGGGCGCTACCCGCGCCAGCAACGGGCGTCGTGGCGCAGTGAGCACCGGCCTTCGCTAGCGCTTGCTTTTCCTGAGCGACCGGGCCACCGTTACCGCTAACACGCCGTGCCGGTCGCGCACGGGGACCAGGAGAGGAAGTGGGGATGAACCAGACCGCCGAGAGGGCCAATATCGGCCTGATCAGCGCCATCGTCGCGGTCGCGACGATCGGCGGATTGCTTTTCGGATATGACAGCGGCGCCGTGAACGGCACCCAGCCGGGGCTCAAGGCGGCGTTCGCGCTCGACGATGCCGGACTGGGCTTTACCGTCGGTTCGCTGTTGATCGGCTGCGTCATCGGCGCGTTCTTCGCGGGCACGCTGGCGGACCGCATGGGCCGCCGCAACGTCATGCGGATCGCCGCGCTCCTCTTCCTCGTCGGCGCGCTCGTCCAGGGGCTGGCGCACGATCACACTATCTTCGTCGTCGCACGGATCCTCGGCGGCATGGCGGTCGGTGCCGCTTCGGTGCTGTCGCCGGCGTACATCTCCGAAGTCGCCCCGGCGAACATCCGCGGGCGGATGACGACCGTGCAGCAGATTATGATCATCTCGGGCCTCACCGCCGCGTTCGTGGTCAACTACTACCTTGCCGCCGCCGCCGGCGCATCGACCAACCCGTTCTGGGGCGGGATCGAGGCGTGGCGGTGGATGTACTTGATGCAGGCGATCCCGGCCGCGGTGTTCCTCGTTGCGCTGTTCTTCATTCCGGAAAGCCCGCGCTACCTGGTCTCTAAGCGGCGCAATCCCGAGGCGCTCGGCGTGCTGACCTCGCTGTTCGGCGCCACCGAAGGCGGCCTCAAGCTGGCCGAGATCCAGGCGAGCTTCTCGACCGATCATCGTCCGCAGCTCAGCGACGTGCTGACGCCGAAGGGCGGACGCGGCTTCCTCGGCGTCCGCGCGATCGTCTGGGCGGGGCTGTTGCTCGCGGTGTTCCAGCAGCTCGTCGGGATCAACGTGATCTTCTATTACGGCTCGACCCTGTGGCAGGCCGCAGGCTTCAGCGAGGCGGACTCGCTGCTGATCAACATCGTCTCGGGCTTCGTCTCGATTGCGGCGTGCTTCGTGACGATCGCGGTGATCGACCGGATCGGCCGCAAGCCGCTGCTGCTGATCGGATCGGCAGGCATGGCGATCACCTTGTTCGCGATGGTCTATGCGTTCAGCCAGGGCGCGCTGGTCGACGACAAGCTGGTGCTGCCGGGCCAGAGCGGAATGATCGCCGTGGTTGCCGCCAATCTCTACGTGATCTTCTTCAACGTCAGCTGGGGCCCGGTGATGTGGGTGATGCTCGGCGAGATGTTCCCGAACCAGATCCGCGGGTCGGCGCTGGCCGTGTGCGGCTTTGCGCAGTGGTTCGCCAATTACCTGATCGCGCAGGCATTCCCGATCATGCTCGCCGGCATCGGGCTTGCCGCCAGCTACAGCTTCTATGCCGTTTGCGCGGTGATCAGCTTCTTCCTCGTCCAGCGGTTCATCAACGAGACCAAGGGCCGGGAACTCGAGGCGATGGAAGGCTGAAGGGCCTGATTCCTCCCCGGGCGGTCTCGGGGAGGAATTTACTGGAGTAACCGATGACGACCCGTACCCCCGCCCGCCCGTTCCGCTCGCGCGAATGGTTCGCCGCGCCGGGCCGCAGCGACATGGCGGCGCTCTATCTCGAGCGCTTCATGAACTATGGCATCACGCCCGACGAGCTGCGCAGCGGCAGGCCGATCATCGGGATCGCGCAGTCGGGAAGCGACATTGCGCCATGCAACCGCATCCATCTCGAGACGGTCAAGCGGGCGCGGGAGGGCATTCTCGCGGCGGGCGGGGTGCCGATGGAGTTTCCGCTTCATCCGATCTTCGAGAATTGCCGCCGGCCCACTGCGGCGCTCGACCGCAACCTGGCCTATCTCGGGCTGGTCGAGATCCTCAACGGCTATCCGATCGACGCGGTGATCCTCACCACCGGGTGCGACAAGACCACGCCGAGCTCGCTGATGGCCGCCTCGACCGTCGACATTCCGGCGATCGTGCTGTCGGGCGGACCGATGCTCGACGGCTGGCACGAGGGCGAACTGGTCGGCAGCGGCACGGTGATCTGGCGGAGCCGGCGCAAGCTCGCGGCGGGCGAGATCGACGAAGAGGAGTTTCTCCGCCGCGCCACCGACAGCGCGCCCTCCTCGGGCCATTGCAACACGATGGGCACCGCCTCGACGATGAACTCGATCGCCGAGGGGCTGGGGATGAGCCTGCCCGGCTGCGCGATGATCCCGGCGCCGTATCGCGAGCGCGGGCAGATCGCCTATGAGACCGGGCGGCGGATCGTCGAGATGGCGTATGCCGATCTGCGCCCGTCGAAGATCCTCAGCAAGGCGAGCTTCCTCAACGCGATTCGGCTGCTCACGGCGATCGGCGGCTCGACCAACGCGCAGCCGCACCTCGTCGCGATGGCGCGGCATGCGGGAATCGAGATCACGCCGGACGACTGGCGCAGCGGCTATGACCTGCCGTTGATCGTCAACATGCAGCCGGCGGGCAAGTACCTCTCCGAGCGGTTCCACCGCGCCGGCGGCATCCCCGCGGTGATCGCCGAGATGCTCGCGGCGGGGGCGCTCGACGGCAGCGTGATGACCTGCACCGGCAAGACGCTCGCCGAGAACGTCGCCGGGGCGCACACCCGGGACCGCGATGTGATCCTGCCGTGGACCGCGCCGCTGATGGAGCGTGCGGGCTTCCTCGTGCTCAGCGGCAATCTGTTCGACATGGCGATCATGAAGACCAGCGTGATCTCCGAGGATTTTCGCGCGCGCTATCTGTCGCGGCCGGGCGCCGAGGGCGTGTTCGAGGGGCGGGCAATCGTGTTCGACGGTTCGGACGATTACCACCACCGCATCAACGATCCGGCGCTGAATATCGACGCGAATTGCATTCTGGTGATCCGCGGCTCGGGACCGATCGGCTGGCCGGGCTCGGCCGAGGTGGTCAATATGCAGCCGCCCGATCACTTGATCCAGCAGGGGATCATGAGCCTGCCGACCCTCGGCGACGGGCGGCAATCGGGGACGTCGGACAGCCCCTCGATCCTCAACGCCTCGCCCGAGAGCGCGGCGGGAGGCGGGCTGGCGTGGCTGCGCACTGGCGACACGGTCCGCATCGACCTCAATGCCGGGACCTGCGACGCGCTGGTCGACGCCGACGAGATCGCGCGCCGCAAGGCCGAGCCGGCGCCGCCGATCCCGGAGAGCAACACGCCGTGGGAGGAATTGTATCGCGAGAAGACCGGGCAATTGGGCGAGGGCGGGGTGCTCGACTTCGCGCTGAAATATCGGCGAACCAGCGAGAAGGTGCCCCGGCACAATCACTGAGGCGGCGGCCAGAGTTGGATTTGCGGAGCCTAACTTCGCATTTTTCACGCGAAATGTGAAACTTCGTTTCCGCGCAACGCACTATTGTTGCGCCGGACTTGGCAAGGGTCGACGCGGTCAAAGAGCTTGCGGAGTTTCCCATGCAAATTCCAACATTGGAAGCGGTCCGGCAGGTTTGAGATTTTATTTGCGGGAAACAGAGGCTTAGCCTCACCGATTGCAGCCCTGCCCGGAATGACGGAGGATGACGGCGCATGGAAACGCCGCATCCGCTCGACCGACCGGCATGGACCGCGCTGCGCACGCGGCAGCGCGAACTGGCGCGCGGGAGCGCGAAAGCGGTGCGTTTTGACCGCGATTTCGCCGCTTTCGCCGCGATTGGCGACGCAACTGCAGCGTCTTTGGCCGATCTGGGCACGCTGATCGCCACGACGGGGCCAGCGATCGTGCTTCAGAAGGACGCGCTGCCCCCGGTGCCGGGAACCCGAGTCGAGAAGCATCGGATGGGCGTGCAGATGGTCGCGGACGTGCCTGCGGCGCCCGGCGATCTCGACTTCCTCGAACTGGGCGATGCCGATGCGGACGAGATGCTCGCGCTGGCGACGCTGACCGAGCCGGGGCCGTTCTTCGCGCGGACGCACCGGCTGGGGGCGTTCATCGGCATTCGCGACCAGGGCCGGCTGGTGGCGATGGCAGGCGAGCGGATGAAACCCGAGGGCTTCGCCGAAGTCAGCGGCGTCTGCACGCATCCGAAGTGGCGCGGGCGGGGCTATGCCGGCGGGCTGATGCGCATAGTGGCGGCGCGGATCGTCGCGCGCGGCGAGACGCCGTTCCTGCATGCTTATGCCGAGAACCAGGGGGCAATCGCCTTGTACGAGAGCCTGGGCTTTCGCTGGCGGTGCGATGTCAACGTGACGATGCTCGCCGAACAGGCTGTATCGACTTCAGCTACATAACACCCCGCCCTGGAAGGGAGGATAGGGGTGGGTGCGCGCGTCAGCGCGCCCGAAAGACCCGCCCGCCATCTCGACACAACAGCGTCGGTCGAGGCATCGAGCCTCGCCGGCCGCTACCCACCCCA
>NZ_JBYSXG010000050.1:0-33872 GCF_058782005.1 Sphingomonas sp. FW306-1B-B10E | reverse complement strand
CTTGCGGGAGGGGTCGGGGGAGGGGATACCAGTCGCGGGCGGCGTCGAGGAGGACGGCCCCTCCCCCTAACCCCTCCCGCAAGCGGAAGGGGACTTAGTTCGCCGAGTCCAGCGTCTCCACGGTCAGCCGGTCATTGGTGTAGACGCACAATTCGCCGGCGATCTTCATTGCCGACCGTGCGATCTTCTCGGCATCGGTCTCGTAATCGACCAGCGCGCGCGCCGCGGCGAGGGCGAAATTGCCGCCCGAGCCGATCGCGGCGACGCCGCCCTCGGGCTCGAGCACGTCGCCATTGCCGGTGACCACCAGGGTCACGTCCTTGTCGGCGACGATCAGCATCGCCTCGAGGTTGCGGAGATATTTGTCGGTGCGCCAGTCCTTGGCGAGCTCGACCGCGGCGCGGAGCAGCTGGCCCTGGTGGCGCTCGAGCTTGGCTTCGAGCCGCTCGAACAGGGTGAAGGCGTCGGCGGTCGCGCCGGCGAAACCGGCGATGACCTTGCCGTCACCGAGCGGTCGCACTTTGCGGGCATTGGGCTTCATCACGGTATTGCCCGCCGAGACCTGCCCGTCGCCCGCGATGACCACCTTGCCCGATTTGCGCACGGAGAGGATTGTCGTGCCGTGCCACGCATTGCTGTTGTTGCTCATAGGGCGGCGATATGGGGAGCCGTTTCGGCTGCGCAAAGGGGAGTTGGGAATGCGGTTGATCGTGGGACTGGCGTTGGCGATGCTGCTGGGCGCGGGCGTGCCTGCCTGGGCGCAGGCGCCGCTCAGAGTGATGAGCTTCAACATCCGCTACGCCAATGAGAGCGACGGCGCCAATGCGTGGAGCAAGCGCCGCGAAGTCACCGCGGCGATGCTCGAACGGACCGCGCCCGACCTGATAGGGACGCAGGAGCTGCTCAAGCTGCAGGGCGATTTCCTCGCGTCGCGGCTGAAGGGCTATGCCTGGTTCGGCGTCGGCCGGCGCGGCGGCGATGAAGACGAGCATATGGGAATCTTCTACCGCACCGATCGACTGCGGCTGATCGATTCGGGAAATTTCTGGCTGTCGGAGACGCCTGAGGTCCCGGGCAGTTCGGCCTGGGGCGCCGATCTGCCGCGGCTGGCGACCTGGGGTCTGTTCGAGACGATCCGGGGCAAAAGGCGCTTCTACGCGTTCGACACCCACCTCCCGCACCGCGAGCAGGACGAAGGTGCGCGCGAGAAGGGTGCGGCTTTGGTGCTGGAGCGCATCAAGGCGATCGCGGGCGACCTGCCGGTGGTGCTCACCGGCGACTTCAACACCGTGCCGGGAACCCCGACCTACCGGACGCTGAGCGCCCGGCTCACCGACGCGCGGGTGGCGGCGCCCAAGCGGGTGGGGCCGGACAAGACCTTCCACGGCTTCACCGGGGTGGCGGAAAAGCGGATCGACTGGATCTTCACGCGCGGGTTCGTCGCGAAGCGGGTGGAAACGGTGACCGATCACCAGGGCGAGGTGCAGACGTCGGACCACTTCCCGGTGCTGGCGGAGCTGGGCTGGACGCGGCGCTGAACGGGCGCCAGAGCAGTCCTTGTTCCCCGGCGAAGGCCGGGGCCCAGTTGCACGCGGATCGGGGAGCAGTACTCCGCGCGCGACTGCGTCGAACCTGGGCCCCGGCCTTCGCCGGGGAACATGAAAATTGAGGCGGAAGGACTTTCCAGCAATGCGCCACGACGACAACCTCACCTCCGACCGTCCCACCTTCGTCAGCCATCTCGAATGCTCGATGACCGGCGAGCGCTACGAGGCCGACCAGCTGCACGGCCTGTCCCGCGTCGGACGGCCGCTGCTGGTGCGCTACGACCTGGAAGGCGTGAAGGCCGCACTGACCCGCGAGACGCTCGCCGCGCGCCCTGCGGACCTGTGGAAATATCGCGAGCTGTTGCCGGTGCGGCATACCGCCAACATCGTCAGCCTCGGCGAGACCGCGACGCCGATCGTCCCGCTCGAAAAGGAGCCCGGCAATGTCTGGGTCAAGGACGAGGCTCGGCTGCCGACGGGCTCGTTCAAGGCGCGCGGGCTGGTGATGGCGATCGCGATGGCCAAGGAATTGGGCGTCACCACGATCGCGATGCCGACCAACGGCAATGCCGGCGCCGCGGCGGCGGCCTATGCGGCGCGCGCCGGGATCGAGGCGGTGATCTTCTGTCCCGACGACACCCCCGAGATCAACGTCCGCGAGATCGCCGCGCAGGGCGCGCGGGTGTACCGCGTCAACGGACTGATCGACGATTGCGGGAAGATCGTCGGCGCCGGCAAGGAGAAGCGCGGCTGGTTCGACCTGTCGACGCTCAAGGAGCCGTATCGGATCGAAGGCAAGAAGACGATGGGCCTCGAACTCGCCGAGCAATTCGGCTGGGAGCTGCCCGACGCGATCTTCTACCCCACCGGCGGCGGCACCGGGCTGATCGGCATGTGGAAGGCGTTCGACGAGATGGAGGCGCTCGGCTGGATCGGCAGCAAGCGCCCGCGCATGTACGCCGTCCAGGCCGAGGGCTGCGCGCCGATCGTGCGCGCGTTCGAGGCCGGCGAGCGCCATGCCACGCGCTGGGAGGATGCGCATACTGTGGCGGCGGGGATCCGCGTGCCGCAGGCGGTGGGCGACTTCCTGATCCTCGACGCGGTGCGCGCGAGCGGCGGCAAGGCGCTCGCGGTGAGCGATGCGGCTTTGATTCAGGCGGTCGAGGACGCGGGCAAGAAGGACGGGCTGCTGCTCTGCCCGGAGGGGGGCGCGACGCTGGCGGCATATCGTGCGGCGCTGACGGATGGGCTGGTCCGCGCGGAGGAAAAGATCGTTCTGTTCAACTGCGCGACCGGGCTCAAATACCCGCTGGCGGACCAGTCGCGGTTTCTCGGTCGGCACGCGCCGGTGGATTGGGCGAGCCTGTAGACATGGTGCCCCTGCGGAAGCAGGAGCCCATGTCAGTTGGCTGGCGACCTCCACCAGACCGTTCGATGACGTCATCGACGGTCCATTACCATTCTGCTTTCCATGTCGAGGGACTTTGGCGTGCGATTTCGCGCCCGCAAGCCGCTTACGGGCCCTGCGCTGCGACGATCCCAGGCAGCGGAGGCTAGCGGATCGAGCAGCACGATGCGGAAAGTCTCGGGGCGTTCGAGGTTATGATCTCTCCGTACCCAGACTTGGATGGCGCTACTCACCTCATCGTGATGGACGTTGTAGACAAGATCATTGTTCCGAAGGAAAGCGACCGCCGAAATCAGCAGCGCCTACGGTTTGCCCCATGGCGCCACACGCCAACGTATGCGCCTGCAATCGCCGATGCGGCAGTCGGCGGCCACCTCGACTCCGAAGAGGTGCGACCGCTCATGCGCATCGAGGCCTCGGCGTCACCGGCGCTGCCACGCCCGTACCGCCAGCAGGTGGAGAATTGACCGCAGGATGGCGCTCAACCTCTGCTCAACAGCTTCTATCCAAGCACCGGAGGAGGTGAACTAGGTTATCGTTTATTGGGGCAGTTGTCCCGCAAGCCTGTCAACCGTGCCACTCGATCGAGGTGCCGTAGGGATGGCAGGTCGCCAAATGGCGTGCCTCGCCGGTCGGCCATAGGGTCAGCCACAATTGGACTTCGCTGCGGTTGGGCGTCCATTCGAAGCTGATCCAGGCCACCGGACGCTCGGGCGTCGCGCGTGCGCCGGCCGCGGCGATCAGGTCGGTCGCGGCCTTGCGGTCGTCTGCGCTCAGATATTGCAGCACCATCGAATGGAACACCACGCGGCAGCGCCCTTCGGCCTGCGGCACGACGAGCTGCTCGGCGAGCCACGACACCGCGTCGGCGCGGGTGATCTGCGGCGGATGCTGCTGTGCGACCGCGATCGCGTTCTGCAGCCGCTCGGCACGCGCCGGCTGGTCGGCGAAGACGAACGACAGCAATCGGTCGCGCGTCGCTTCGTCGGCGACGTCGAGCGGGTAGAGGTCGACGCCCTGGGCCGCGAGCACCTCGATCGTCACCTGGGGTGGCGGCGCGCCGTGCCAAGTCGGCGCGATCTGCACTGCCGAGCCCGGCGTCCCCGCGCGCACGCCGCCTAGGTCATACGCGTAGCGCGCGAGGTTGAGGTTGAGCCCCGCGCTCGATCCCAGCTCGAGCAACTCGAACGGCAGACCGAACTGCGCGCCCGCGACCATCAGCGCCGACAGGATCGCCGCGGCGCGGTTGACTTCGTTGGTCTGGGTGGGCTGGCGCATCCAGTGCGCGATGAATTCGTCTTCGCTGACCAAGGCGGCGCAGAGCGCGCCGTCGAAATCGTCATGCTGACGCTTGTACAAGGTCTCGAGCCGCTGTGGGCGCCCTCGCCGTGCCAATGCGTGGATCGCGGCGTTGAACCGCATCGCCAGCGCCGCCGCCGAAGGATCGCCCGGCCAGCTCTCGATCAGTGCGGCGGTGCGCGGCGCGCGGCGGAGGTGCCGCTCGCCGGCTTCGAGCACCGAAGCGACGAATGGCGAGCCCAGCGCGCGCGCAATGTCCGCCTGGCGCGCAAACTCGCCCCGAGTCGCAAGATTGTCGGTCATATTCCTCCGGTCGTCGGATGTGGCGTCCGACGAGGTTACGCTAGATTGAGCTTCGGGCCGCCGCTCCGGCGGGGAGCTGCGGTCCGACAC
This sequence comes from Sphingomonas sp. FW306-1B-B10E, assembly GCF_058782005.1. Lineage (NCBI taxonomy): Bacteria > Pseudomonadati > Pseudomonadota > Alphaproteobacteria > Sphingomonadales > Sphingomonadaceae > Sphingomonas > Sphingomonas sp. FW306-1B-B10E. The sequence goes on along the minus strand of NZ_JBYSXG010000050.1, from coordinate 29,225 downwards.
CGGCTCAGAAGGACTGCCAGTCGTCGTGGCTGTTGGTGCGCTTGAGCGCGGCCACCGCGGCGACGGGCAATTGCTTGACGGGACCATCGAAGCGGGCCTGGGTCTTGCTCGGACGGACGGAGCCCGACGAGCCGACGTTGAACCGCGACGCCTGCTCGCTGAGCGCGGCGACTTCGCCCGACAGGTTGCGTGCAGCGGCCGAGGTCTGCTCGACCATCGCGGCATTCTGCTGGGTCGACTGGTCCATCGTGCCGATCGCGATGCTGATCTCGGTGATCGCGGTCGACTGGGCCTGGTTGTCGCTCGCCATTTGGCCGAGCAGCTGATGGACCTCGCCGACGTCGCCCGAGATATCGGCGAGTGCGCCGTCGACCTTGCTGACCATCTCCACCGCCGCGACGATGTCGGTCTGGGTTGCGGTCAGCTGGTCGCGGGCACGGGCGGCTTCTTCTTCCGAGCGCATCGCGAGCGCGGACACGAGGTCGGCGACGACTGCGAAGCCGCGGCCTGCCTCGCCCGCGCGGCCTGCCTCGACCGCGGCGTTCATCGCGAGAACCCGCGTCTGGAAGGCGATCTTGTCGAGGCCTTCGATGACGCTATCGATGCCCTTGGCACCCTCTGCGACGCGACCCATTGCCTGGACCGCCTCGTCGGCGATCGCACGACCGCCCGAAACCGTGGCGATAGCGCCGTCGGCGCGCTCGACCGTGCGGCCTGCCGAGGCGGCGGTCGCCTTGAGACGGCCGTCCATCTGGGTGACCGCGGCCGAGGTCTGCTCGAGGCTCGCGGCATTGGCTTCGGTGCGGCGGGCGAGATCCTCGGACGCCTGGGCGATCTCGTTCGAACCGTCGCGGATCGTCGATGCGCTCTGCATCACGGTGCCGATCAGGCTGCGCAGCTCGGACACCGCGGCGTTGAAGTTGGTCTTCACGGTCGCATAGTCGCCCGGGAAGTCGCGGTTGATCTCGGCGGTGAGATTGCCGTTGGCGAGCTCGGAGAGCTGCGCCGACACCGTCTCGACGACCATCTTCTGCTCGGCTTCGGCGCGGGCGTTGGCAGCCTCGGCGGCGTGCTTGGCAACAGCGGCGTCGCGGAACACCAGCACGGCGCGTGCCATGTCGCCCAGCTCGTCGGCGCGATCGGTCTCGGGCACGGAGATGTCGTTCTTGCCGGCAGCCAGGTCGGCCATGGTCTTGGTCAGTGCGCTCACGGGCTTGGCGATCAGACCGGTCAGCATCATGGCGAGCGTGATCGCGATGCCGATCAGCGCGATCGCGCCGACGACGAGCACGAACAAAGCGCTCTTGATGGCGCCTTCCTGGCGCGCACCATTCTCTTCGATGAGCTTGGTCTGGGCGTCCTTGATCTCACGCAGGGGAAGCACGGCAGCGCTGGTCAGCACGGCCTTGCCGGCGGCGCGGACATCGGCCTCTGCGCCCTCTTGCTGGCCGGCCTTGACCTTGGCGATCAGGCGATCGCCCCATTCCTTGCGCCACTTGAGGGTTTCCTCGCGCGACTTGAGCAGAGCCTCCTTCTGCGCCGGCTCGACGAGCATCGCTTCGAGCTCGGTCGAGGCCTTGTCGTAATCGTCGCGACCTTCGTCGTACGACTTGAGATAGGTCTCGTCCGCGGTCACGAGGAACCCGCGGAACTGGCTGTTCTGCCGCAGCAGGGCGGTCTCCAGCGCCTGGGTCTTGGCGTGGATTTCCTGGCTGAGATTGTTCGCGTCGGTCGTGCTGCGGATCGACGAGATGTTGGTGTAGAACACCAGCATGACGATCGCCGCCGTCGCGCAGACCGTCAGGAACGACAGACCCAGCTTCCTCGGGATTTTCATCGACTTCAGCATGTTCGCTACTCTGCTCATCTAGTTTTTCATGTGCATTATAGGCCGCTCCCCGGAGGAAGCGGCCCAATGCCATCGTTTTCGTTGCGCCTCAGAACGAGAAGCGCAGCGAGCTCGAGATGGTGCGGCCGTTGACCGCACGGCCGTAGCCGATGCCGTTGGCCGGAATCGTCGCCTGCGAGATCTCGAAATAGCCCAGCGTGTTGAACAGGTTGTTCGCGTTCACGCTCAGCTGGACGTTCTCGGTCGGGTGGAACTGCACGAAGGCGTTGACCACCGTGAAGCCGGGCATGCGCAGCAGGTCGGTATCCTGCGCATAGCTCTTGGTCACGGTGACCGAGCTGGCGCCGAAGGTTGCCCATTTGGTGTCGACCTGCGGCATCAGCTGGAAGGTGAATTCCGGCTGGTGGCGCGGCTCGAGCCCGGTGATCGCCGCGTTGAGCATATCCTCGGTGATCTTCGACTTGGTCCAGGTCGCGCCGGCGTTGAGGCTGAACGGCCCCTTGCGGACGCTGCCCTCGAACTCGGCACCATAAGCGCGATAGGTGCGCGCGGTGCCGAGGCCGGTGCCCGACTGGATATTGTGGTCGTCCGAATTAGCGAGGAAGCCGACCAGGTTGAGCGCGACGCCCGCCTGGCGGAACTTCACGCCGCCCTCGAGCTGGCGCACCGTGTCATAGGCAGCCTTGTCGTTGACCAAGCCGCCGCTGTTCGGGTTGACCGACGGGGTGAACAGGATCTTGTCGGCATTGGCGCGGGCGCCGCGGCTGTAGCGGGCGAACACCGCCAGTTCCTCGGCGATGCGCCAGTTGATGCCGGTCGAATAGCTGAGATACTTATAGTCGTAATTGACCGGCGAGGGCTGGGTCAGCGGAAGCATCGCGGTCTGGCGTTCGGCCGGCGAAATCACGCCGTCACGGTTGAAGTCGACCGACGTGACCCCCGCACGCCCGCCGCCCAGATCGGCGCCGAACACCCTGCCGTTGACGCTGCCGATATCGTAGCGGACGCTGCCGCCGATCGCCACCTGGCCGAAACGGAAATTGACCGAGCCATAGGGTGCCGTGATGTCGTAATCGACGTCATAGGCGCGGTGCAGCAGAGCGCCCGAGTTCTGGACCGAGAAGGCGGAATAGCCGTTCTGCGTCATCAGGGTGCCAGCTGCGTTGCGCACGTCGATCAGCGCGGCGTTGCCGCCGCCCACGACGTCCTGGATCGCAGTCGAGTAGAGCCAGTCCATGTCGATCGTCTGCAACGTCTTGTAGACGCCGGCGGTGACCGTCAGCTCGCCGCCGCCCACCTTCCACATCCGGTTGGCGCGCAGATCGTTGGTGAAGTTGTCGAGCGAATGCAGCTTGACCTTGGCGAGGAAGTCGGCGGCGAGCAGGCCGTTGCCGTTGAGCGTCGTCGGGCTGGTGATCGCCTGGCCGGCGTTCGGCCCGCTGGCATAGCTCAGCGTCGAGCCCGGGCCGCCTATGAGAGTCGCGATCGCCGCGGCGGTGCTGACCGCGCCGGGAACGATGCGGTAGAGATCACCCGAATTGGCCGAGTAACGCGCGCGCTCGGTGATGCTCCAGCCGGCGACTTCGAACTGCGCCTCGAGACCGACCGACTTGGAGATGGCGTGCATCCCCTTGTGAAAATCCTCGGCAACCGGCTGGTTGTCGCGGTCGAGCGTGAGGAAGGTGCCGACGTAGCTCGAGTTCAGCGCGTCCTTGCGCGGGTCGAAGTTCGCAACCTGGTGAAACTCGGGCTTGTCGTTGGTGCCGCTGATCAGGACCGGTGCCGGGACATATTGCGGCGAGCGGTCGTCCAGCAGCTTGCCGTAGAGGCGGACGAAGCCGTTGTTGAACGAGCGGGTGACGTTGAACTTGAACTGGCCGCCGCGATAGCCGGTATAGCCGATGTCGCGCGGGCCTTCGCCGCTGCGGAAGAAGCCGCCGACATGGAAGCGCAGATCGTCGCTGAGCTTGGTGCCATATTCGAAGTCGACGCGCTTTTCGCCATAGTTCAGGCCGGTGGTCGCCTCGACCGTGCCGCCCTCGGCATCGCCGGTCTTCGAGATGAGGTTGATCACGCCGCCCGGCGAGTTCGACGCGAAGGTCGAAGCCGAACCGCCGCGGATGGCTTCGATCGCGGCGAGGTTGAGGTCGGCGCGCAGGAACACGTCCGAACCGGCGTTGAAGATGTCGCCGAACTCGAGCACGGGCAGGCCGTCTTCCTCGATCTGCATGTACTTCGAGCCGCCCGAGGCGAGCGGAAGACCGCGGATGGTGTAGTTGGAATTGCCTTCGCCCGACGCCGCCTCGACGCGGATGCCGGGGAGCTGGCGCAGGATCTCGCCGAGCGAGCGTGCGCCGAGCTTCTGGACTTCGGCTTCCTTCAGCGAGCTCGTCGAGATCGCGCTGTCGAGAATGTCGCGGCCCTTGGCGACACCGGTCGAGAAGACTTCCTTCTCCTGGACGGGCGCGGGCGCCTCGGCCTTGGGCTCTGCGGGCGCAGCGGGCTTGTCGCCTGCCAAGGCCGGCGTGGCGAGCGCGAACGGCGCCACCGACAACAACAGATACTTCTTCATAGGACACGACCCTTCGTTATAGGCGCCGCCGCACGACGCCGATTGGTAACGGCCCCCCCCAGGGCCTTGGAAAATGTGAAGTTCCGGGCCGCCCACCGGCGGCCCGGATGCGTCTCGGTCAGAAGTCGAAGCGGACCGATGCCGAGATCGTGCGTCCGTTGAGGACATGCGCACGCGCCACGCCCGTCGCCGGGATCACCGCATCGTCGATCGCCGTGATCGCGAGCTTGTCGAACAGGTTGCTGGCATTGACCGCCAGGGTCACCCGGTCGAGCGGCCGGAACTGGACGAACGCGTTGGTGGTGACGTAGCCCGGCACCTTCAACGTGTTGGTCGCAGTCGCATAGCTGCCGGTGGTGCCGACGATCACAGCGCCGACGCTGAACATGTCGGTGGTGATCTGCGGCGTCGCCTGGAAGATGAAGTGTGCCTGATGCTGCGGCGTGTTGCCGCTGATCGCCGGGGTGATCTGGTCATGGCTGATCTCGGCGTCGGTATAGGTGGCACCCGCGGTGAGGCTGAAGATGCCCATCCGATAGCCGCCCTCGAACTCGGCGCCGATCGCCTTATAGTCGCGCAGCAGCGGCGCGCCGGTGATCGAGTCGAGGTTCGAATCCTCGGCCTTGGCCCAGAAGCCGGTCAGGTTGAGCGTCAGATTGTCGTTGCGGTACTTAACCCCCGCCTCGGCCTGATGCACCGTGTCGACATCGGTTTCCTTGTTCACCAGGCTGCCATCGGTCGCGCTGATGAACGGGCTGAACTGGATGCGGTCGGCATTGGCGCGGCCGCCGCGGCTGTAGCGCGCGAACACCGCGAGCGGCTCCGCAATGCGCCAGTTCACCCCGACCGAGTAGCTCAGATAGCCATAGGTATAGTCGACCGGGGCGGGGCTGCCGAGCGGCAGCAGCGCGACCTGCATCTCGGGAACCGAGATCACGCCGTCCCCATTGACGTCCTTCGCGCCGGTGCCGATGCGGCCGCCGCCGAGATCGTAGCCGAGCACCGTGCCGCTCGCCTTGCCGAAATCGTAGCGGAGCGAGCCGCCGATCGCGACGTTGCCGAGCTTGAGGTTGGCCGAGGCGAACGGCGCGTTGGTGGTGTAGCCGAGATGGTAGCCGCGGTTGAACTGCGCCGGGTTGGTCGGCGAGCCGTAACGCAGCGTGCCGTCCTGGGTGACCTTGACGCCGGTCGGGGTGACGATGTCCAGCAGCTGCGCGTTGCCGTCGCTCGCCACGCCGCTGAGCACCGAGACCCAGTTCCAGTCGCTGTCGATCGTCTGGTGCGAGCTGTACAGGCCGACCGTGGTGGTCAGGTCGTTGCCGCCGACGTTCCACACGCGGCTGGCGCGGATGTCGTTGGTGACGTTGGTCAGGTCATGCAGGTCGGTGTCGGCGACCATCAGCAGCGCGCCGATGCCGTTGCCGTTGAGCGTGGTTGGGCTGGCGACGGCCTGGCCGGCGTTCGGGCCGCTCGCATAACGCAGCCGACCGGTCGGGACGCCGAACGCCGCCGGCATCGCCGCCGCGGGGACGAACTGCGCGTAATAGATGCCCATATAGTGGTTGGACATGTCGGCGTAGCGGAAGCGCTCGGTGATGTCGAAGCCAGCGACTTCGAACTTGCTCTCCACGCCGACCGACTTGACGATCGGGTGCTGACCAGCGGTGACGTCGTCGCGCACCGGCTGGTTGTTGCCGTCCAGCGTCAGCAGGCTCTGGAAGTTCTTCGAGAACAGCGAGTCATGACGCGCGTCATAGCCGGCAATGTTCTTGTAGACCGGGTTCTCGTTGGTCCCGCTCACCCCCAGCGCGGTGATGTCGTACGCCGGGGTGATGTCGTCCATGTACTTGCCGTAAAACCGGATATAGCCGCCATCGAACTCCTTGGTGATGTTCAGCTTGATCTGGCCGCCGCGGGTCGAGTTGAACCCGGTCGCGCGCGGTCCCTCGCCGTCGCGGTAGAAGCCGCCGACATGGAAGCGCAAGGTCGGGCTGATGTGCGCGCCGTAATCGAAGTCGATGCGGCGCATGTCATAGTCGAGGCCCGTCGAGAGCTGGACGGCGCCGCCGTCGGTGTCGCCGGTCTTCGAGATGAAGTTGACGATGCCGCCCGGCGAGTTCGACGCGAAGGTCGAGGCCGAGCCGCCGCGGATCGCTTCGACCGCGGCGAGGTTGAGGTCCGCGCGGAGGAAGGTGTCGGCAGTGGCGAAGGCGATGTCGCCGAATTCGAGGATCGGCAGGCCGTCTTCCTGGAGCTGCAGGAACTTGGCGCCGCTCGACGCGATCGGCAGGCCGCGGATCGTGATGTTGGCGCTGCCCTCGCCGGTCGAGGCTTCGGCGCGGATGCCGGGTACGTCGCGGAGGATCTCGGCGATCGAGCGCGCGCCGATCTTGTCGATCTCGCTGGCGCGCAGCGCGCTGGTCGAGGTGGCGCTGTCGAGACGGTCGCGGCCCTTGGCGACGCCGGTCGAAAAGACTTCTTCGTTGCCGGCCTTCTTGGGCGCGGCCTCGGCTTCCTGCGAGGCGGGGGCTGCCGGCGCGTCCTTGGCGAGCGCGGGGGAAACCAGAGCGAACGGCGCGACGGCCGCGAGGAGATACTTCTTCATGTCGTTCTAACCTTGCTGGAGCGGTCTTCTGACGCGCTCGGGGTATGTGGCGGCGCGCTCCGCATGCGCGGGACACGAGCGTAGGTTCCGGGCCGCGCAGACGCGGTCGGAGGTTGGTTCAGAAATCGCGAGTGGAAATCAGAAATTTGGTTCGCCGGAGCTCACAAATATCGCCCCGGCATGCGCGGCCATCAAAAATGTGCGCGGCGCTGAAGGAAAGGTCTCGATGTGATCTCGTAATGCTCCCAGACGAATATTTTTATGATGATCCGTTATAGGAAGGAGCGGAAGCGATCCGCCGCCGATCTTTTCGAATTTACCAATATTGCCCTGTCGGATGGACGCCGTTCTCTGGGGAGGAGGTGGCCGCTACCGCATTTTATCTGAGGCTCACGAAGGTCTATGTTAACCATCGCCGTCTACGCGAGGGCCTGCTGAGCGTGCGCTCGCCAAGCGCGGAAAAGAGCGGCTTGAAGAGTGAGAGCCTCAAGGCTGCAGCGCGGATCGACCCCGCAACCGACAAATCGATCCGAACAGCTGCGCGACAGGACCGGCAATAGTCCTCGTGCCGCTTGCCTCTGTCTTCCCGCGCAGGCACCCTGTGGCGACCCGAACCGGAGGGACGCCGATGAAGCTGCCGACCGACGCTTTCCCGATCGCTCGCCGGGCGTTGCTCGGCGCAGGGGCGGCGGGGCTCGCCACCGCGGTGTTCGCGCGCCCCGCGGAGCCGACGATTCCTATGGTCGACACCCTCGAGCTGCAGGTGCTGGTCGACAATGCGGTCTTCGGCCCGTTCCTCCCCGATTTCGACCGGCCGGGGCTGAGGCTAGCCCGCAACGGCGGCCGCGGCCCCGCTAGCCCAACCATGTCGCGCCGGGCGCTGCAGGCCGAGTTCGGGCTGTCGCTGCTCGCCACCTCGCAGCGCAGCGGACGCACCGCGCGCGTGCTCGTCGATTTCGGCTATTCGCCGGAAACGCTGCGCAACAACCTCGCATTGCTCGGGATCGATCTCTCGGATCTCGACGCCGCGGTGCTCAGCCACGGGCATCTCGATCATTATGGCGGGTTCGCCGGCGTGTTCGGTGCCGAGGCGCGGCGGCGGCCGGTGCCGCTCTATGTCGGCGGCGAGGAAGTGTTCTGCGAGCGACTGGCGCTGGTCGGCACGCCGCCGCCGCTGATGGGCGCACTCGATCGCACCGCGCTTGCCCACGCCGGCTTCGCGGTGCGCATCGCGCCCGAGCCAGCAGTGATCGAGGACCAGGCCTTCACCACCGGCAAGATCCCGCTCGCCAGCTTCGAGCGCGCGGCGATCCCCACCCAGATGCGTCCCGGCAAGGGCTGCGACCTTGCTGGATTGGCGCCCGAGAAGCGCGGCGTCGCGCAGCTTCCCGACGATGGCGAGCACGAGCTCGCCACCTGCTATGCGGTCAAGGGCCTCGGCCTGGTCGTGATCGCTTCGTGCAGCCACCGCGGCGTGATCAACAGCATCCGCCAGGCGCAGAAGATCTCGGGGATCGACAAGGTCCATGCCGTGGTCGGCGGCTTCCATCTGGTCCGCCCGCGCACCGAGGACGAGGCGCGGCGCACCGTCGCCGAGCTCAAGGCGATCGACCCCGCCTGGATCGTGCCGATGCACTGCACCGGCGACGTGTTCATCCAGGAGGCGCTGCGGGTGATGCCCGACAAGGTCGTCCGCACCTATGTCGGAAACCGGCTGACCTTCGCGGTGGGCTGATGCATCACGCCTCGAGCATCGCCACCAAGGCATCGGCGGCGCGGCTTACCTGCGCCCATACCGCTTCGAAGTCGCTCGCGTTGCCATAATAGGGATCGCGTACCGCCTGCCCGGCGCAGCCCGGGACGTGATCCATCAGCAGCGCGATCCGCGCGGTGCTCCGCCGCGGCGCCATCCGGTGCAGGTCGAGCAAGTTCTGCGGATCGAGTGCGAGGATATGGTCGAACCGAGTGAAATCGTCGCCGCGCACCCGCCGCGCGCGCTTCCCCGACAGGTCGACGCCGTGCGCCAAAGCGACGGCGATGCTGCGCGGGTCGGGCGGCTTGCCGATATGCCATTCGCCGGTCCCAGCCGATTCCGCCACCGCCTCCAGCCCCGCCCGCCGCGCCGCTTCGCGAAACGCCGCCTCGGCCAGCGGCGAGCGGCAGATATTTCCGAGGCAGACGAATAGCAGAGATGGCGGGCGCAGCGGAAATCCCCTCTTTCGTAAACGCGGTATGCTCTGCTAGCCTCGTTTCCAGAGGCTTCGCACGAGCGCGGCCCGTGCCGCCCTTACGGCATGCGCGACAGGGAGGGAATGGATGACCGGATCGAGCGTGCCTCCAGTCGATGCGAAGGCCGGGCCCTATGCCTGGTATGTCCTGGTCGTGCTGTTTCTCGTCTACGCACTCAACTTCATCGACCGCCAGATCCTGACCATCCTGGCGCCGCACATCCGCCGCGACCTTGGGCTCAGCCATGCCGATATCGGATTTCTCTACGGTACCGCCTTCGGGGTGTTCTACGCCTTGTTCGGTATCCCGCTCGGCCGGCTCGCCGACAGCTGGCATCGCGTCCGGCTGATGACGATCGGGCTTGCGCTGTGGTCGACGATGACGGCGCTTTCAGGCCTTTCGCGCAACGGCCTCCAGCTCGCCGCGGCCCGCATCGGCGTCGGCGTCGGCGAGGCGACGGCGAGCCCTTCGGCCTATTCGCTGATCTCGGACTGGTTTCCCAAGCGCCAGCGCGCGACCGCGCTCGCCATCTATTCGGCGGGAATCTATTTCGGCGGCGGCTTCTCGTTGTTTCTCGGCGGCGCGATCGTCGATTGGTGGAACGCGGCCTATCCCGGCGGCGGGCCTGGCGGACTGGTCGGCTGGCAGGCGGCATTCATGGCCGTCGGACTGCCGGGCCTCGTCCTTGCGCTCTGGGTATTGACCCTGCGCGAGCCGATGCGCGGCCAGTCGGAGGGATTGCGCGCGCCGCGGCACCCAGCGCCGTTCCGCAGCTTCCTTGAGGATCTGCTGACGATCCTTCCACCGCTCACCCTGATCGGCGCGGCGCGAAATGGTGCCGGAGCATTGCTGCGCAACCTCGTCGTCCTCGCGCTGGTCGCCGCGGCGGTCTATGCGCTCGCCGGCCTCGATGGCCCGAAGTCGCTGCCGCAGTGGCTCGCGGTCGGCATCGGCGTCTACGCGGTGTACAGCTGGTCGGCGGCGCTGCGCCACCGCGACGCCCCGACTTTCGCGCTGATCCTCGGCACGCCTGCATTTCTCGCTGTGGTGCTGGCTTATGGGCTCAATGCCTTCCTCGCTTATGCCGTGGCCGGGCTCGCCCCGAGCTATGCGGTACAGGTCTTCGGCATTACCAGCCGCGAGGCCGGGCTATGGATCGGCGGACCCGCGATCCTCGCCGGCTTCCTCGGCGTGACGCTGGGCGGGATCGCCGCCGACCGGCTGCGCCGGCGCTGGCCATCGGGGCGGATCATGGTAGTGTTGTTAGGCAGCCTCGCGCCCATCCCGACTCTGGTGATCGCCTTTACCACCGCCGACAAGTCGCTATTCTACGCGATGCTGCCCGCGACCCAGGTCCTGGCGAGCTGCGCGCTCGGCGCGGCCGCCGCGGCGACGCAGGACCTGGTATTGCCCCGCATGCGCGGCACCGCCACCGCCGCCTTTTTCATCGGCACGACGCTGATCGGGCTGGCGATGGGGCCGTATCTCGCCGGCCGCGTCGCCGACCTCACCGGCAGCCTGTCGACCGGAATCCTCTCGCTGCTGGCGACCCTGCCGCTGGCGGCAGGCGCTGCAATCGCCGCGCTCCGGCTGGTTCCTGCCGCCGAGGCGAGCCGCGAGGCGCGCGCACGCGCGGCGGGGGAGCCGCTATGACTGCTGTTCCGCAGGGCGCCGAAATCGCCCGCCCGTTCGTTCCGGCGCGCGACTTCGCATTGAGCAAGCGATTCTATCAGGCGCTCGGCTTCACCACCCTGCTCGACGGCGAGGCGGCGATCTTTGCGATCGGGGCGAGCAGCTTCATCCTCCAGAACTATTATCAGAAGGACAGGGCCGAGAATTTCATGATGCAGCTGATGGTCGACGATCTCGATGCGTGGTGGCGCCATATCGAGACGCTCGATCTGCCTGCGGCGTTCGGCGTACCTTCGCCGCGCGCGCCGGCGCTCCAGCCCTGGGGATTGCGGGTTGCCTATGTCGTCGATCCGTCAGGCGTGCTGTGGCACGTCGCTGAACGCCGCGACGACAATTCCTCCGACTAGCGCGCCTCCGCCGCCACGAAGCGGGCACGGTCGGGGCGACCGGGCCGCGCGCCGGGGCTGGTCGCCGAGACCTGTCCGCTCGCCGGGTCGACCGTGAGATAGCGATTGGTAACGAGCGACATCAGCATCGGCTCGCCATAGATCGTCTCCATCCATTGGAAGGTCTCGGCAGCGCTTGCTGCGCCCGGCTTCAACCACGCATCGCCGGTCGCGGTGATCGAGACGTGGCCGCCGGCGAGCGCCAGCGCCACGCGTCCCTGTCCGCGATCGATCACGCGAAAGCGCGCCGCATCGCCTTCGCGCGCGACGACCGACCCCTCCTGCTCAGCCAGCGCCAGCGTCGAGCCTTGCAACGTCAGCGTCACCGTCCTGCCCAGCGGGATCGGGTGCATCAGCCCGGTAGGGTTGGGCTCGGCCACCGCGAAGCTGTCGAAATCGGCGAAGCCGCCCGGTCGCCCCCGGTCGTTATAGGCGAACAGCGCATAGCGGATGCCCTGAAAGGTCTTGAGCTGAAACGCCATGACGAACGGGTCGCCGATCGGCGTGAAGGCCTTGCCGTCCAGGCTGTAGGCGAACCGCGCCTGCTCGGTCAGATAGTCGCATTCGGCGCGCAGCCAGATGCGATTGCCGGCGAACGGCACGCGCACCGTCCTGTCGCCTGATTGGTCGTGAAAGTCGATCGCCAGCCGGCCGGCCTCGCGCCGCACTCCCAAGGTGCGCCATGGTAGCCCGAGCAGGCCCAGTCCGGCGACGTCGCCGTCGCGCAGACCCCTGGTCTCGAGCACCGCTGTCGGAGTCGAGCGCGGCCCGATCGCGCGCTGGGTCAGCGAATTGCGCGCCGCCAGGAAATCGGTTGCGGCCAGGCTGTGCAGCCGCAGGAAGCCGCGCCGCTCGCGCAGCGACCAGCGCGTATCGTCGGGGACATGGTTCCACTGCCACACCCGGCCGAGCGCTGGGCCGGCAAAATCGTCGCCGCGCGCATAGGGCGCGAACGGCTTCTGGCGCACGCTGATTGCCGGCTTGATCCAGGTCCGCGGCGTTCGCCCGAGATTGCCGGGCAGCCCGAAATAGGGCCAGCCGTCCTGCCACGTCACCGGAGACAGGCCGGTCAACCGCCCGAGCGAATTATAGTCCATCATCGAGAAGCCCCACCACTCGCCTCCCGGCGTCTGCACCAGCCCGCCCTGGTGGAGGACGTTGCGCCCCGGGGCGGTGGTTGGCGCGGTGATGTCGAAGGGCGGGGTGGGGGCGCCGCGGTGGCGATAGCCTTCCGCGCTGCCCCAACCCTCGTCGAGGCTGACCGCGTGGTTGACTTCGTATGGCCCGTAGGGTGTGTCGGCTCGCGCCACCGGCATCCGCATCCGTCCCGAATACCAGGCGCTGGTGATCAGATAGCGCCCGTCGATCTTGTAGAGATGCGCGCCTTCGCCCATCCCCTGATCGGCGGTGATGATCACGCGTTCGCTGCCGGGGACGATATCATCGAGCGCGGCGTTCAATTGCGCCATCCGCACGTCGCGATAGCCCCAGACCGCATAGACCTTGCCGTCATCGTCGAACAGCACGCCGAGATCGTGGAGCGAGCGCTTCATCGGCGTGCGCGTCCACGGGCCTGCCGGATTGGTCGCGCGGAAGACCTGGGTAGTGTGGCCGTTGACGTTGGAGAAAATGTAGAAAATGCCGTCATGGTAGCGGAAGCTCGGCGCCCAGATCCCTTGACCGTACATGCTCTTGCCGCCCTCGAGCCGCGCCTCGGGGCCAAGATCGAGCCGGTCGAAGGCATAGCCGAGCAATTCCCAGTTCACGAGATCGCGCGAATGGAGGATCGGCAGCCCCGGCATCGTGTGCATCGTCGTGCCGGTCAGGTAATAATCCTGGCCCACCCGGATCATGTCGGGGTCGGAGAATTCGTCGTAGAACAGCGGATTGGTGAAAGTGCCGTCGCCATTGTCGGCGGTCCAGGTCTGTGCCGTGACGGGCAGCGCCACGAGGCACAGCAACATCGCCGCCGCCAGCCGCAAGATCCCGAACATGCCCCCTCCACGCGCTATCGGCGCCGATCGCTATTGGCGCGCGCGTACGGCTGTCAATCGACTTGTCCGACTAATCGGAGCGCGCACGCCGTGAGACCAGGCGTCTAGCGCAGGTTGCGGCCTTCGAGGCTCAGGCGTTCGTAGCGCTCCGCCATCACGAGATGCGCGTGGCGCGCGGCGGGATGCATCTGGCGCAAAGCTGCTTCCCGCTCACGGCGGGCGCGGGTTTGGAAGTAGATCGAATCGGACATGGCGAATTCCCCAATCGCCCGACCGAAGGTGACACAAAAATCCTCTATTTCAAGGCGATAGTGATTCGCAACAAGCACGCGCGGCTAACGTGGCGACGAAGCGCGATTTTCGGAGTCGCTATTACGCTCTGCACGCAGCGATACTGCCGCATCCGCCTCGTCGATTGCGCGCAGCAGATCTTCGAATTTCCCATCGTCCGATATCGGGAAGCAACGCTTGAACCCGCTTCCCAGCCTTTCGAGGTCGCGGTTCGTCAATAGACCGACCGCGACGATATGTTCTTGCGCCAATGCCCAAACTCCGGCGAACTCGTGCTGCATTAACGAGAGTTAGCCTCGTTTGTGCCAACGGATCGTCGATTTAGCGCTTCAATATATCGAGCGCCGCGGCGGTCATCGCTTCGGTGGCGGTGGCGATCACCGCTTCGGCCTCGGGGGCCCAGAAGGGGCTATGAAGCGACGGCAGCGTGTCCTTGCCGGTCTGCGCCGCGTCCCATTTGGCCCTGGGCACGCCGCCGACCCAGAAGATCATGCTCTGGATCGACTTGTCGGCGAGATAGTAGCGGCTGAAATCCTCGCCGCCCATCACCGCGGGCGTGTCGACGACGCGATCCTTGCCGAAGCGGCTGGTCCACAGCGCATGGAGTCGGCCGGTGAGCGGCTCGGTGTTGAAGGTCGAGGGGGTGCCCTCGTTGCGGACTGTGACCATCGGCATGCGATCCTCGGGGATGCCCGCGGCGATCGCTTCGCCCTTGGCGATGCGCGCGATGCCGTCGAGCAGCTTCTGGCGCACTTCGGGCGTGTAGCTGCGCACGGTGAGCAGCATCGTCACTTCCTTGCCGATGATGTTGTGCGTCGAGCCGCCATGGAAGCTGCCGACGGTGACCACCGCGGCGTCCTGCGGGTCAATCTCGCGGCTGACCAGGGTCTGGAGCGTGGTCACGATCCGCGCGGCGAGGACGATCGGGTCGCGCGTGGTCTGTGGATAGGCGCCGTGGCCGCCAACGCCCGAGACCTTGATGTCGACCGAATCGACATTGGCGAGCGCATAGCCCGAGCGTACGCCGACGGTGCCGGCGGGAAGCGAGGCCGAATCGTGGAAGGCCAGCGCAAATTGCGGCTTGGGAAAGCGGGTGAACAGCCCGTCCTCGAGCATCATCCGCGCGCCCATGCCGCGCTCCTCGGCGGGCTGGGCGATCATCACGACGGTGCCGTGCCATTGACCCTTCATCGCGGCGAGATTGCGCAAGGTGCCGATCCAGCTCGCCATGTGCGTATCGTGGCCGCAGGCATGCATCACGCCGGTCTCGATGCCTTCGTCGTTGGTGGTGCGGACCTTGGACGCAAAAGGCAGGCCGGTGTCCTCGGTGACCGGCAGCCCGTCCATGTCGGCACGGATCAGCAGGATCGGACCCGCGCCGTTCTTGAGCACCGCGACTACCCCGGTGCCGCCGACCTTCTCGGTGACCTCGAAGCCGGCCTTGCGCGCCTCTGCCGCGAGCTTGGCGGCGGTCTCGACCTCGTGGAGGCTGAGCTCGGGATGCGCGTGAAAGTCGCGGTAGAAATCCATCAGCTGGGGGAGCGAACGCTGCGTCGCATCGCGGACCGGATCGGCGGCGAGGGCAGGGGCGGCGAGGGTCATGGCGAGGGCTGCCGTAAGGAGGGTGCGCATCCCGCGAGGCTATGCGGGGGTGCCGGTCTTGTCGAGGCCCCTAGCGACGACGCGGAAAGCCGAGTAGGCGCGCCGGGCGTGGCGACGGAGGTGGGGCGATGCGTGGGTTGATCGGAGTGCTGGCGGCGGGATTGCTCGCCGGATGCGCGGGGCATGTGGCCGGGCCGAGGAGCGCGTCGGGCGCGGCGCCGGTTTCGGTCCAGATCATCGCGTTCAACGATTTCCACGGCAATCTCGAAGCCGGCAAGCTCTCGGTCGACTTGCCGGGCGACGAGCCGGTCACGCGCCTGCCCGCGGGCGGGGCCGCCTATTTCGCTTCTGCCATGGCCAAATTGCGCCAGGGCCACGCCAATAGCGCCACCGTCTCGGCGGGCGACATGATCAGCGCGAGTCCCCTGGTCTCGTCGATGTTCCTCGACGAGCCGACGATCCACGCGATGAACCTGATCGGAGTCGATTTCAACGCGGTCGGCAACCACGAATTCGACCGTGGCCAGAAGGAATTGCTGCGGCTCCAGAATGGCGGCTGCGAGAAGAATACCAAGCGGACGCCCTGCGCGGTCGAGCCGTTCGGTGGTGCCCGCTTCGGCTATCTCGCTGCCAATGTCGCCCAGGACAGCGGGGGCACGTTGTTCCCCAGCTATGGCGTGCGGACCTTCGGCAAGGGCTCCCGTCAAGTGAAGGTGGCGTTCATCGGGATGACGCTCCAGGGCACCGGCACATTGGTGACCGCGACGGGCAATGAGGGGCTGCGCTTCGAGGACGAGGCCGATACGGTCAACGCCTTGGTGCCGCAGCTCAAGGCCGAGGGCGCCGACGCGATCGTCGTGCTGATCCACCAGGGCGGCTATTCCAAGCTCGCCTTCGACGCGAACAGCTGCGAGGGGATGACCGGCGGCATCTTCCCGATCCTCGAGCGGCTCGATCCGCGGGTCGACCTCGTCGTCTCGGGACATACCCACCAGGCCTATGTTTGCGACTACGGCACCAAGGATCCGACGCGGCCGCTGCTGCTGACCAGCGCGGGTTATGGCGGCACCCTGCTCACCGACATCGCGCTCGATATCGACCCCGTCGCGCACCGCGTCGTCGCCAAGCGCGCCAACAACGTGCTGGTCCAGAGCGAGCCGTTCACCAGCGCCAAGGGGCCGGTGCCGCTAAACGACCGCTATCCGCGCTTCACGCCCGAGCCGCGCGTCGCGGCCCTGGTCGCGCGCTATGCGGCGGCGGCGAAGAGCGCTGCGGAGCGGCCGATCGGCAAGCTCACCGCGCCCGCGACCCGGGCCGACGACAATATGCACGAACAGATCCTCGGCAATCTCGTCGCCGATGCGCAGCTCGCCGCCACCGCGGCGCCGGCCAATGGCGGGGCGGAGATCGCGCTGATGAACGCGGGCAGCGTCCGCGCCGCGCTCACGCCACGCGCCGACGGGACGATCACCTTCGGCGACATCTATGCGGCACAGCCGTTCGCCAACACGCTGGTGATCAAGCAGTTCACCGGCAGGCAATTGCGCGCGGTGCTCGAGCAGCAATTCGACGAGAACAAGGCCGGCGGGCGCAATCTGCTGCTGGTCTCGCGGGGCTTCTCGTTCGGATATGATCTCGGCAAGCCGGTGGGGCAGCGGGTCGTCGACCCCAAGCTCAACGGCGCGGCGCTGGCCGACGACCGGGTGTACCGCGTCGTCGTGAGCAACTTCCTCGGCAATGGCGGCGACGGGTTCACCACGCTGATGGGCGGCAGCGAAGTGCTCACCGGGATCGCCGATCTCGACGCGCTCGAAGCCTATTTCGCAAAGGGCCCGGTGACGCCGCCGGCGACCGACCGGACCAAGGATTTGACGCTGCGCTGATTGATCTCCGTGCTCCTCCTTTCGCAGGAGCACGGGGAGGCCTCAAACCGCCTGCAGCGCTTCGTCGAAGTCGGCGATCAAATCGTCGGCGTCCTCGACCCCGATCGAGATGCGGACGAGATTGTTGGTGATTCCCAGCGCCTGCTTGCGCGCCTCGGGGACCGACAGATGCGTCATGCCGGCGGGATGGCTGGCGAGCGTCTCGGTGCCGCCCAGCGACACCGCGAGCTTGGCGATCTTGAGCGCGTCGAGGAACGCGAACGCCTCCTTCTCCCCGCCCTTCAGATAGAGCGAGAAGGTCGATCCGGCGCCGGTGCAGTGACGGCGATAAATGTCGGCCTGGCGGCTGCCCTCGTCGAGGAAGCCAAGATAGCCGACATGCTCCACCTTGGGATGCTGGCGAAGGAATTCGCAAACCTTGGCGGCATTCTCGCCGGCGCGGCTCATCCGCAGCTCGAGCGTCTCGAGGCTGCGCAGCAGCATCCAGGCGGTGTTGGGGTCGCAGATCGTCCCGATCGTGTTCCGCATCAGCCGGATCGTGTTGATGTGCTCCTTAGAGCCGAGCACGCCGCCCGCGACGAGGTCCGAATGGCCGCCGGCATATTTGGTGAGGCTGTAGACGACGATGTCGGCGCCCTGCTTGAGGGGCTGGGCCCACAAAGGCCCGAGGAAGGTGTTGTCGATCGCGATCGGCGGCTTGTTGGCGCCGGTGAAGATCGCGTCGCGGCTGGCGGCGACGGCCTCGACATCGACCAGCGCGTTGGTCGGGTTCGCCGGCGATTCGAGATAGATCAATGCGACATTGCCGCTCGCCGCCTTGCCGAGCACCGCGTCGATCTCCTCGCGCGTCGCGCCGGCGGGGAAATCGAGCCAATGCACGCCAAAACGGCCGAGGATGCGCGCGATCAGCGTCTCGGTCGCGGCATAGAGCGGGCCCGAATGGACGATCGTGTCGCCCGGCTTGACCATCGACAGGAACAGTGTGGCGATCGCCGACATGCCCGACGAGAAGGCAAGCGCGTCCTCGGCGCCTTCCCAGATCCCGAGGCGATCCTCCAGGATTTCCTGGTTGGGGCCGTTGAAGCGCGAATAGACGAGGCCATCGGCGCCGCCGGGGCGCTTGCCGGTGACGCCTTCGAAATGGCGCTTGCCCGCCGCGGCATTGGGGAAGACGAAGGTCGAGGTCAGGAAGATCGGCGGCTTGAGCGAACCCTCGGACAGCACCGGATCATAGCCGTGGCCCATCATCATCGTCGACGGCTTGAGCTTGCGCTCGCCGACGCTGTCGACGCTGGCCTTCGGGCTGCGGCGCGAAGGCGCGCCGGTCAGATCGGCTTCGGTCTCGTCAGTCATCGGGCTCTCCACTATGATTGGTATCGTCTGTAACGATTTGCCGACCAGGTGCCACCGCCGAAGTTTAGAAAGTTGCGATCTCGGCGCAGGTTCTCAACTTCCCTCAGTGTCGTCATCGCCAGACGAGCTAAGCCGCGGAAATCCTACATTTCCAGCCTTTTTACGCCGCGGCGTCGAGCCCGATGATCGCGATCTGCCGGCCGTAATCGGGTTCGCCGCGATGGGTGGCGCGGCGGAAGCTGTAGAAGCGGCTCTCGTCCGAATAGGTGTCCAGCCCGAGCGTCTCGACGGTGCGGATACCGGCCGAGGCGAGCCGGTGCGCGACATAGGCTTCCAGGTCGAACTGGAAATGGTCAGGCCGGCCGTCGGCGAAGAAGCGCTCGTTGGCGGGGTCGGCCTCGGCGAAGCGGCGGAAGAAGCCGGCATCGACTTCGTAGCTTGCGCGCGCGATGCAAGGGCCGATCGCGGCGGCGATGCGCTCGCGCTGGGCGCCCAAGCTCTCCATCAGCGCGATGGTCGAATCGGTGACGCCGCCGATCGCGCCCTTCCACCCGGCATGCGCGGCGCCGACCACGCCCGCCTCGCGGTCCGCAAGAAGCACCGGCGCGCAATCGGCGGTGAGGATGCCGAGCGCGAGCCCAGGCTGGTCGGTGACCAGCGCATCGGCATGGGGACGAAGGCGGTCTTCGAACGGTGCGATCACTGCGACCGCGTCGGGCGAATGGACCTGGTACAGCGTGACCAGCCGGCCGCCGGGCAGCACCGCCTCGGCCGCCCGGCGGCGATTCTCGGCGATCGCCTGCGGATCGTCGGCCGAGCCGGTGCCGACATTGAGCCCGGCGACCAGCCCGGTGGAAACCCCGCCGCGGCGTCCGAGAAAGCCGTGCGCGACGTCGCCCAGCGCGCGGGCGCGGGTGACTTCGACCGCGCTCACAAGTCGAGGCTCATCAGATGATCCTCGTCGAGATGCTCGCCGACGCGGAAATGATAGAGCCCGATCTCGCGGAAGCCGAAGCGCGCGTAGAAGCGCTTGGCGCGGTGATTGTCGACATAGACGCTGAGCACGATCCGCTCGGCGTTCTGCGCACGGCCGGTTGCCATCGCCCAGTCGACCAACGCGTGCGCTGCGCCGCTGCCCTTGCCGCGCTCGTCGAAATAGAGCTGGCGGAGCTCGATCGCCGGGGTGCCGGGCTCGACCGGCAGGGTGACCGGGCCGATCTTGCAATAGCCGAGCAGGCCGTCGGCGTCCTCCGCGACGCGGATCGCGACGTCGGGGGTGGCGAACTCCTCCGCCCATGCGGCGGGGGTGAACTTGTTCAGGAACGCGGCGAGGTCGGCCGGGCGGTAGAGATGGCCGAAGGTCGCGACGAAGCTCGCGCGGAAGAGGGCATCGATCGCCGGGAGGTCGGCGGGGGTGGCGTCGCGGTAGGTGATCGCGCGGTCACCCTTCCCACTCGCTTCGCGAGCGGGGCCCTTCCCTCTCCCGTCGGGAGAGGGAGCGAGCGGCGAAGCCGCGGAAGGGTGAGGGTGATCGGCCATATCGTCTCTCATTCGAACCCTGCAGGCACCGGCCAGCCCGGCGCAGTCACCGCGATCACCTTGAACAGATCCCCCATCTGCTGGGGATCGATCAGCCGGTCGCGATCGAGCGCGAGCGCTTCGGCGCGATCGGGCGCGGCTCTGGCGAGCGCCTCGGTACGCGCCTCGATGCCCAGCGCCTTGAGGAATGCGCCCTGCGTCACCGGGCCGTGGACGACCAAGCCCTCGACCTCGGCAGCTTCCTTGAGCGTGGCGAAGTCGACATGCGCGGTGAGATCGGCCTCGCCGGGCTGCTCGAACGGATTGGCATAGGCATGGCCGCGCACGGCCTGGAGCGTGTCGCCGATCGCCGGGCCCTCATAGCCATAGTCTATGATCAGCGCCGCGCCGCCCTGCGCCAGCAACCGCGCGGCGAGGTTGCGCAGGATCGCGACGCCGGCGGGCGAGGTCTCGAGGATCGATCCCGGCGCCGCCTGGAGCAGCGGCTTGGGGATGATCATGTCGAAGCTGCGGTCGCCGGTGATCGGCAGGAACAAGGTGTCCTGGCATGCGACGAGCCGCTCGCGCCAGCCTTCGCCGGTGGCGACGAGCTGACGGATCGGCAGTGCGTCGAAGAATTCGTTGGCGACGACCAGCAAGGGCGCGTCGTCGGGCAGCCCGACCAGGTCGAGATACCATTCGGCGTGCGGGACCCGCTCGGCCTGGACGGCGCGCAATGTCGGGCTGGTCTCGATCAGATCGACCGGCGGCGCGAGCCCGGCCTTGGCCATCGCGCGAAGCGCATCGGCGGCGAGCGTGCCGCGGCCTGGGCCGAACTCGACATAGCGGGCGGCGGGGCGGCCGGCGCGATCCCACAGGTCAGCGAGCCATAGCCCGATCAGCTCGCCAAACATCTGGCTGATCTCGGGCGCGGTGGTGAAGTCGCCGCGCGCGCCCAAAGGATCGCGCGTGCCGTAATAATGCGCGTTGGCGGCGCCCATGAACTGCGACAGCGGGATCGGTCCGGCGAGGGTGATCGCGCGAGCGAGGCGCTCGGCGAGCAGCGGCTCGGCGGCATTTTCGCTGCGCTGCCCAGGGGTGGCGGCTAGGGGATTGTCGGTCACCTTCTCTCCCTAGCCTGTCGTGCCTCGCGCGTCACCCGGCGGAGCCGTATCTCGGCTAAAGCGTTCGGCAAGCGATGGAAGAAGCTAAGCAATTGGTGGCGGCGGTGCGAGAAGCCGCGGCGCGGCACCGCATCGCCTGGGGCGAATTGGTCCCCACCCCGCACGAGGTCAACCACCATGCCGAGCCGGCGGAAGAGGCAGCATATGCCGAGATGGAGGCGGCCAAGCAGCGGCTGCGCGACCATATCTGCGAGCTATACGGGATCAGTGCGGCGGAGATGACGAGCCTGCTGCGGTAGTCGTAAAACGCCTCTCCTCAAGCGACGAGCTCGGTGAGATGGACATGCCCCACGCCACCCCCCCTGAAGGGGAGGGGCTTGAAGTTAAGCGACGCTCTCGGATCCTGCGATCGGCTCGACGCGCTGGCGGCGGGCCTTGGCGGTGGCGACCAGATAGCCGCCGCCGATAATCATCGGGATGCACAGCCACTGGCCCATGTGCAGCCCCGTCGCATCGACCAGCCAGACCAGTTGCGCATCGGGTTCGCGGAAGAATTCGACGAAGAAGCGGCACAGGCCGTAGCCGAGCACGAAGATGCCGACGAGCTTGCCCGGCGCGTAGCGCGCATCGGTGCGCCAGAAGAAGAACCACAACACCGCGAAGAGTAGCAGCCCTTCGAGCCCCGCCTCGTAGAGCTGGCTCGGGTGGCGCGCCGGCTCCGGAAGGCCGGTCTGCACGGTGTTGCGGAAGACGATCGCCCAGGGAAGGTCCGCCGGCTTGCCCCACAATTCGCCGTTCACGAAATTGGCAAGGCGCCCGAAGAACAGTCCTAGTGGCGCGACGCAGGCGACATAATCGTGGATGCGCAGCCAGTTGAGACCGTGGCGGCGCGCGAGAAGGATGATCGCGATCGTCGTGCCGATCACGCCGCCGTGAAACGACATGCCGCCGTCCCACAAGCGGATTATCTGGATCGGTGTTTCCCAGATCATGTTCGGCGCGTAGAACAGCACATAGCCGATGCGGCCGCCGAGGATGATGCCGAGCGTCGCGTAGAAGACCAGATCGTCGGCATGGCGCCGCGCCATCGGCGCGCCGGGCTGGGCCAGCAGCTTGAGCAGATACCACCAGCCGATCAGGATGCCGGCGATATAGGCCAGCGAATACCATTTGATGTCGAATATATGCCGGTCGCCGATCCAGATCGGCAGCGCGACCGGGCTGAGGCCGAGATCCTTGAACTGGATATGATCGCCGGCGGCGGCGAGGAGATGGAGCAGCACGGTCTTGTCGTTCCCCGGCAATCGTTCGTCGCGCCGCGATAGAACAGCCGGGCGGCAAACCCAAGGCCGCAATGGCTGGCGCAGGCGCGAGCCGCGCGATACAGCGTTGCGATGGCCCGAAACTCCAGCGCGCGCATCAAGCTCGATCGGCGGACGCTGCTGGTCGGCGGTGGCGCGGGTCTGGGACTGATCGTCGCCTGGGCGGCCTGGCCGCGCACCTGGCTCCCCAACCTTACCGCGGCGCCGGGCGAGAGCCTGTTCGGCGCGTGGCTCAAGATCGGGAGTGACGGCCACGTCTCGGTCGCGGTGCCACAATGCGAGGAGGGGCAGGGCGTCTATACCGCCTTCCCGCAGATCATCGCCGACGAACTCGGCGCCGACTGGAAGCTGGTCGGGGTGGAGCCGGCGCCGCTCAATCCGCTTTACGCCAACCCGCTCGCCGCCGAGGAATTGTTCGCGGCGGCGCTCGGTCCGCTGCCCGATGGGTTGCGGAGCAGCTATGTCCGGCGCAGCGGACTGACGCTGACCGGCGCCTCGACCTCGGTGCGCAATTTCGAGGGCGAGCTGCGCCGCGCGGGGGCGGCGGCGCGCGCCTTGCTGTGCAAGGCGGCGGCGGCGCGCTGGGGCGTCGATTGGAAGGCGTGCGGGACGTTCAACCACGTCGTTTTCGAGGGCAAGAACAAGGTCGGTTTCGGCGCGCTTGCCGCCGAGGCGGCGGAGCAGCGCCTGCCGAACGACGTGGCGCCGCGCAGCGATGGCGAGGCCCGGCTCTACGGCCAGCCGCTGCCGCGGCTCGACGCGCCGCCCAAGGTCGACGGTAGCGCGCTGTTCGCCGCCGATGTGCGGCTCGCCGACATGGTCTATGCCTCGATCCGCCAGGGGCCGGTGGGCGATACCGGGCTGGTCAAGCTCGATCGCGCCGCGGCGAACAAAATCCCCGGCATGCTGGCGGTGGTGACGCAGGACGATTGGGTCGCGGCGGTCGCGAACAATTGGTGGGCGGCGGACCGCGCGCTCGATGCGATGCGGCCGCGCTTCCGCACTCCCGAGGCGGTGGTCAATGACGATACGATCGAGGCGGCGCTGACCGCCGCGTTCGATGGTGCCGGGTCACGCATTGTGGAGGAGGGAGACCTCGCCGGGCAGTTTCGCGGCGCGCAATTGGTCGCGGCCGAATATCGCGTCGGGCTGGCGCTCCACGCACCGCTCGAGCCGATGACCGCGACCGCGGCCTATCGCGACGGCCGCCTCACCTTGTGGCTGCCGACCCAGGCGCCCGAGCTCGCGCGGGCGGCGGCGGCGCGCGCGGCGGGGGTCGGCGAGGGCGACGTGATCCTGCACCCGACAATGGCGGGGGGCGCGTTCGGCGCCAAGCTCGAGAGCGACGTCGCGGCGCAGGCGGCAGTGCTCGCGGTCAAGATCGGCCGGCCGGTCCAGCTGACCTGGCCGCGCGGCGAGGATTTCCGGCGCGACCGCTTCCGTCCGGCGGCGGCGGGGCGGATGAACGCGCGGCTCGATGCGCAGCATCGGCTGACCGGCTGGCTCGCCAAGATCGCCGCGCCGGCGAGCGGGCGCGCACTCGCCGCGCGCTTGCTCCACGGCGATGTGCTGCCCGCGGCGGGGCTGGCGCTCGGCGGTGCTGATGCGAGCGCGGTGGCGGGGGCGGTGCCGCCTTATGCCATCCCCAATTTCGCGATCGATCATCACCCCGCGGAAATCGGGGTGCCGACGGGCTATTGGCGCTCGGGGGCGCATAGCTACACCTGCTTCTTAACCGAGAGCTTTCTCGACGAACTCGCCCATGTCGCCGAGCAGGATGCCTTGTCGTTCCGCATGGCGATGCTCGGGGGACAGCCGCGGCTGGCGCGCTGCCTGCAGATCGCGGCACAACTGGGCGGCTGGCAGGGCGGCCAGCCGGGCAGCGGGCAGGGGATCGCCTGCCACGCCTTTCGCGGATCGTATATCGCCGTCCTCGCCGAGGCGCAGCTGACCAGCGACCGCAGGGTCAAGGTCGAGCGGCTGGTCGCGGCGGTCGATTGCGGGCGGGTGGTCAATCCCGACCTCGTGCAGCAGCAGATCGAGGGCGGGTTGCTGTTCGGGCTCGCGGCGGCGGTCGGCTGCTCGACCGGCTTCACCGAAAATGTCGCCGATGTCCGCGAGATTTCCGAGCTGCGCCTGCCCACGCTCGCCGACTGCCCCGACATCACCGTCGAGCTGATCCGCAGCAATATGGAGCCCGGCGGCGCGAGCGAACTCGCAGTACCGCCGGTCGCCCCGGCGATCGCCAATGCGCTGCAGGCGGCGACGGGGGTACGCTTTCGCCGCCTGCCTCTGCTATCGGACCTGGAATGACGCTTCCCCAAGGCCATCCGGCGATCCCGACCCGCAAGGTCGGGCTGCTCCTCGTCAACCTCGGCACGCCCGACGCGGCCGAGGCCGGCGCGGTGCGGCGCTATCTCGCCGAATTCCTGTCCGATCCCCGCGTGATCGAGATCCCGCGCTTCGTGTGGAAGCCGATCCTCCACGGGATCATCCTGCGCACGCGGCCGGCCAAGTCGGCGCATGCCTATAAGCAGGTGTGGCGCGAGGACGGCTCGCCGCTCGCCGCGATCACCCGCGAGCAGGCGGCGGCGCTGCAGGGCGCGTTCGGGCCGGACGTGGTTGTCGACTATGCCATGCGCTATGGCCGTCCGGCGCTCGGCGACCGGCTGCGCGCGCTCAAGGCGGCGGGGTGCGAGCGGATCCTGGTCGCGCCGCTCTACCCGCAATATTGCGCGGCGACGACCGCGACCGCGAACGACGCCGCCTTCGCCGCGCTGGCGCAGATGCGCTGGCAGCCCGCGCTGCGGACCTTGCCTCCTTATCATGACGATCCGGCCTATATCGATGCGCTCAAGGTCTCGGTCGAGGAATCGCTCGCCGCGCTCGATTTCGAGCCGCAGGCGATCCTCGCCAGCTTCCACGGCATGCCCGAGCGTACCTTGCACCTCGGCGACCCCTATCATTGCCACTGCCAGAAGACCGCGCGGCTGCTGAGCGAAGCGCTCGGGTGCGAACTGACGATCACCTTCCAGTCGCGCTTCGGTCGCGCCAAATGGCTCGAGCCCGCGACCGACACGGTGCTCGCCGGGCTGCCGGGCAAGGGGATCACCAGGATCGCCCTCGTCGCGCCGGGCTTCTCCGCCGATTGCGTCGAGACGCTCGAGGAACTGTCGATCCGGGGGCGCGACACTTTCCTCGCCGCCGGCGGAACGCATTTCGCGGCCTTGCCGTGCCTCAATGCGAGCGATGCCGGGATCGCGATGCTTCGTAAGATATTGTGTCGGGAACTTGCGGGCTGGGCAGACGCTGCCTAGCCTGACGTAACGAAAACCAAGAGAGGATGGCGACAATGGCACGCGTAGCGATCGTGACGGGCGGAACGCGCGGTATCGGCGAGGCGATCAGCCTCGCGCTCAAGGACGCGGGCATGACGGTCGCTGCCAATTACGCCGGCAATGACGAGAAGGCACAGGCTTTTACCGAGCGGACCGGGATCAAGGCGTATAAGTGGGACGTGGGCGATTTCGACGCCTGCGCCGCGGGCGTCGCGCAGGTCGAGGCCGAATTGGGTCCGGTCGACGTCGTCGTCAACAACGCCGGGGTCACGCGCGACGGCACCATCCTCAAGATGAGCCGCGACATGTGGGAAGACGTCATCCGGATCAACCTGGGCGGCTGCTTCAACATGGCGCACGCGACCTTCCCGGGAATGCGCAACCGCAAATGGGGGCGGATCGTCAATATCGGCTCGATCAACGGCCAGTCGGGGCAATACGGCCAGGTCAATTATGCCGCCGCCAAATCGGGCATTCACGGCTTCACCAAGGCATTGGCGCAGGAAGGCGCGCGCGCCGGTGTGACGGTTAATGCGATCGCGCCGGGCTATATCGACACCGACATGGTCGCCGCGGTGCCGGCCGAAGTCCTCGAGAAGATCGTCGCCAAGATCCCTGTCGGCCGGCTCGGTCAGGCGAGCGAGATCGCCCGCGGCGTGGC
The DNA here is from genome assembly GCF_058782005.1 of Sphingomonas sp. FW306-1B-B10E. Taxonomy (NCBI): domain Bacteria; kingdom Pseudomonadati; phylum Pseudomonadota; class Alphaproteobacteria; order Sphingomonadales; family Sphingomonadaceae; genus Sphingomonas; species Sphingomonas sp. FW306-1B-B10E. The sequence goes on along the minus strand of NZ_JBYSXG010000050.1, from coordinate 2,806 downwards.
GTTCCTCTGCTCGGAGGAAGCGGGCTTCGTCACCGGATCGACGCTGTCGATCAACGGCGGGCAGCATATGTACTGACGGGCGCCGGCGCGGCTACGTCCGCGCCGATGCGCGAAGCGCAGCGCCCGGCTTTGCCGCCGGCGCTGCCAATGCCCAAAACGAAACGGGCCGGCCCCGCGAGGAGCCGGCCCACACGGTCCCCGATACGCAACGCGGGGGCCCTGATACGCAAACTGTGCGGCCGGATATACGCGCGACGCCTTGGCACTGGCTGAACGTGCCTGTTATCTGAGGTTCATCTTCGCCGGGGCTAGCCCGGCTCCTCCGAACGGCTATGAGCGAGCGGATGCGTTTCGCCGTACCGCTCTCGTCGCTGCTGATGCTGTCGCTCACGGCTTCGGGGGTCGAGCCGCGAGCGGTGCTTGGCGACCGGCCCGAGATGGTGGCGACGCCGGTGTTGCTCGACCCTGCCGATCCGACGCGGACGCGGCTCGGCGCGCTCACTTATCTGGGCGGATTGGAACTGCGCAGCAGCGATCCGGCTTTTGGCGGCTTTTCGTCGATGCGAGTGAGGGGGGACCGCTTCACGCTGCTCAGCGACGGCGGGAATGTGGTGTCGTTCCGCATGGGCGCGGACCTGCACCCGCACGAACTGCGCTTCGCCGATCTGCCCGGACCGGGCACGGGCTGGCTCAAGCGGCACCGTGATTCGGAATCGCTGACCTGGGATCCCATAACTGGGCGCGCCTGGATCGGCTTCGAGATTTACAATGCGATCTGGCGCTACGATTCTAGCCTCTCGCGCGTCGAGCGCAGCAGCCGGCCAGCGGAGATGGCGGACTGGCCGGTCGCCGGAGGCGCCGAGGCGATGGTCCGGCTGCGCAACGGGCAGTTCATCATCATCAGCGAGACCGCGCGGCCCAAGGGGCAGATCGATGCGCGGATCGTGCTGCGCTTCGCGGGTGACCCGACCGAGGGGGGTAAACCTGAGAGCCTGGCCTATGTGCCGCCGGCCAATTACGATCCGACCGACATGGCCGAGCTTCCCGACGGACGGCTGCTCGTGCTCAACCGCCGCCTGTCGCTCGCCGGTCTGTTCACCGCCAAATTGGTGCTGCTCGACCTGCGCGGCGCGCGGCCCGGCAAGCCCGTGCATGGAATCGAGCTCGCGACCTTCGAGCGCCCGGTGCAGCACGACAATTTCGAGGCGCTTGCGATCACGCGCGAAGGCGCCGACACGATCGTGTGGATCGCGTCCGACGACAATGGCGAGATCTGGGAGCAGTCGCTGCTGCTCAAGTTCCGCCTGGAATTCGGGCAAGCGAAAAGCCCACCCCCCGCCAAGGGAACGGGCTGACGCCAGTCCGCAAAGGGCTGTTAGGCCGCGGTCTTCTCGGCCGTCGCTGCCTTGCGCACTTCGCGCTTGAGGCGGCGCGCACGCAGCGAGAGATCGTCGTCGCTGGCCTTCAGCAGCCAATTGTCGAGGCCGCCATTGTGCTCGACCGAGCGCAGGCCGTGCGTCGAGACGCGCAGGCGGATGCTGCGGCCCAGCGAATCCGACATCAGCGTGACGTTCTGCAGGTTGGGCAGGAACGTACGCTTGGTCTTGTTGTTGGCGTGGGAGACGTTGTGTCCCACCTGCCGGCCCTTGCCGGTCAGCTCGCAAATGCGCGACATCGCTTTAAATCCTGGTTCTTGGCATAAGCCGGAAAGGCCGCGCCACTAGCGGGAATGGCCGGGTGCGTCAACCGATTCGCCGATCAGCCGCGCGCCGACGCAACCGCAATGGCGTTTGCGGCGTTATTACGCAAACGATTCGATCGGGAGAAAGAGGCAATGCGTGCAATCCTCGTGTTGATCGGGCTGATCGCCCTGGGCGTTGTCGCTGCGATGGCGACCGGCATGCTGTCGATCAACCAGCAGCATGGCGGCAGCATGCCGACGGTGAGCGTGCAGACGCAGGGCGGCGAATTGCCGAGCTACAGTGCCAAGACCGGCAGCGTCGGCATCGGCAACACCGCCAAGACCGTCGAGGTGCCGACCGTCGAGATGAAGAAGGCGACCGTGGTGCTGCCGACCATCGACGTGAAGCAGGCCCCCGGGGCGACGCCTTCGCCCGCGGCCAAGTAATGCGCGCCGGGCGAATCGCCGCGGCGGTGCTGCTGCCGCCGCTGGGCGTCTATCTGGCGCGCGGGCCGGGGCGAGACTTCCTGATCGCCTGCGGGCTCACCGTGCTGGGGTTTCTGCCGGGGAACAGTTAGACGTCATGTGCTGGAGCACCGCCCGTGACGAACGGGCGTTGACGCGGTAGGGCGCCGCGATGTTCCCGCTCCCCGAACCGATGCGCGCCGCGCTCGATGCTGCCCGCGCGGCTGCGCAGGCGGGCGAAGTGCCGGTCGGCGCAGCGTTGGTCCAGGGCGGCAGGATCGTCGCCACCGCCGCCAATGCGCCGCGCACGCTGCACGACCCCACCGCGCATGCCGAGATGCGTGTGATTCGCGAGGCGGCGCGAATTCTCGGCCGCGAGCGGCTCGAGGATTGCGACCTGTGGGTGACGCTCGAGCCCTGCGCGATGTGCGCCGGGGCGATCGCGCATGCCCGCATCGCCCGGCTCTATTACGGCGCGAGCGATCCCAAGGGCGGCGCGGTCGAGCACGGCCCGCGCTTCTTCGCGCAGCCGACCTGCCACCACCGGCCGGAGGTCTATTCGGGAATCGGCGAGGATGAAGCGGGCGGGATGCTGCGCGATTTTTTCAGGGAGCGGCGGGGGTAGTCGTGATGACTCCCCTCCCGCTCGCGGGAGGGGAG